>JBEKRW010000384.1:0-3191 GCA_049517595.1 Candidatus Cybelea sp.
ACGACCGTCATCGTGGGCAGTGGATCGCAGACACCCAACGTGAATCGCTGGGGCGATTACAGCTCTATGTCGGTCGATCCCAGCGACGATTGCACATTCTGGTACACGCAGCAGTACCAACTCACCACCGGCGCATACAACTGGAACACCCGCATCGTCAGCTTCGAGTTTCCCGGATGCGCCACCGGCAGCTACATCGGTTTCTATCCGGCTAACCTCAGCTTCGGAATCCAGAACGTGGGAACGACCAGCCCTGCACAACAGATTGTTCTCAACAATCAACAATCCGTTGGCCTCACGATCACCAGCATCGCCGTCACCGGCGATTACCTGCAAAACAACAACTGTGGAACATCGCTGGCCCCGAACGCCGAATGCGCCATCAACCTCAGCTTCCGGCCTTCGGCTGCGGGAACCAGAACGGGTACACTGACGGTCACCGACAATGGTCCCGGCAGTCCCCGGGTTGCCAGCTTGACGGGCCTGGGGACGGAGCCGGCGCCTCCCTGCGTCACCAACACTTTGTCGAATGGTGGATTCGAAAGCGGCACGCTGGACTGCTGGACCGCCGGCGGCGTGCTACTTCCAGTCACCTCCGCCTTGCAAGCTCATAGCGGCAGCTTCAGCGCCCAGCTTGGAGCCACCGGCCTGCCTGAGCCCAACGGCGACTCGTGGCTCTATCAAGTCGTCACCGTTCCCAGCGGCGCGGACGGCCCCACGTTGAGCTTCTGGTACTGGCCCTCCACCTCCACCACCCTCCAGTACGACTGGCAGGAAGCCCAGATTCGCGACAGCAATGGCAACCAGCTGGCGCAGGTATTCAAAGTTGCCTCCGATGCGCAAGCCTGGACGCAAGTCACCTTCGACCTGACTCCGTACTCCGGGCAAACCATCCAGCTCTACTTCAACGTGCACGAAAACGGTTACGGCGATCCAACCTACATGTACCTGGACGACGTTACGGTCACGGGACTTTCCTCGGGCCTGCGATTCTTTCCTATCACTCCCTGCCGGGTGGTCGACACCCGAAACGCCGCTGGCACTTTTGGCGGTCCCGCCCTCACCGGCGGCACGGAGCGTGATTTCCCGCTCCCGCAAGGCAGCTGCAACCTTCCCACTACCGCCGCTGCCTACGCCTTGAACGTCACTGTCGTGCCACAGGGTCGGCTGAACTACCTCACCATCTGGCCCAACGGGGCGAGCCGGCCTGTGGTCTCCACTCTGAACTCCTACGACGGACGCACCAAGGCGAACGCTGCCATTGTTCCTGCCGGCGCTGGGCAAGCCGTCAGCGTCTACGCCACCGATACCACCGAGCTTATTCTCGACGTCAGCGGATACTTTGCCTCCGGGAACGGCACTGCCCTCGCCTTCTTCCCGCTGCCGCCGTGTCGGGTAGCCGATACGCGCGATCCCTCCGGGCAACTGGGCGGCCCGCTGCTGCAGAACGGCCAGCAGCGCAACTTTCCGCTGCTCCAGGCAACTGCCTGCAACATTCCCAGCACGGCGCAAGCGTATTCGCTGAACTTCACAGCCCTGCCTAAGAACGGCCAGCCGCTGGGATACCTCACCGTATGGCCGACGGGCCAGGCGCAACCGCAGGTTTCGACCCTCAACGCCCCCACCGGGACCATCACCGCCAACGCCGCCATTGTGCCGGCGGGAACCAGTGGCGCCATTCAGACCTACGCTTACGGCAACGGCACGGACTTGCTCATCGACATCAACGGTTACTTTGCGCCTGCAAACTCGGCGCCCAACCCTATGTCGCTGTACAACCTTGCACCTTGCCGAGTGCTGGACACGCGCAATCCGGCGCAGGGCCATCAGTTCCAGGGTGAGCTTACGGTGGATGTGGTGAACGGCCCTTGCGCAGTGCCGGCCGGCGCCACCGCCTACGTGCTGAACGCGACGGTCGTGCCTCCGGGTGCGCTCGGATATCTGACGCTGTGGCCCGACGGCCAGCAGCAGCCTACGGTCTCGACATTGAACGCGGCGGACGGCGCGGTTACTTCCAACCTGGCGATCACGCCGACGATCAATGGATCGATCGACGCCTTTGCCTTCGATCCCACCAACCTGCTGCTCGACATCGCAGCCTACTTCGCGCCCTAGGCCTGGGCCTCTCAGACGGTGCTGGGAATTGATCCGTCATCACACAGCAGGACTTTAGCCCGAAAACCAATCTGGTTTTGGTTCTGCAACCGGCCTGCATTTTTCCCTTGACAATCCTCCGATTTTTCCATGAAAATTGAATTACCGAAGGAGGCGACTGTGCCCGACAAACACGATCCCGAACAAACCATCCGCTGCGCTGACATGCTTTCCGCGATGGGCACCGAGCCCCGGCTGCGCATTATGCAACTCCTGCTGTCCGCCCACCCCACCGGCATGGTCGTTGGCGACATCGGCAGCGAGTTGGATATCCCCAGCTCCACCCTCTCCCACCATCTCGACAAGCTGAAGAACGAAGGCCTGGTGAAAGTGCGTCGCGACGGCACTTTCCTGTGGTACACCGCCAATGCCGACGCCCTCAAAGAGCTGCTGGGGTTTCTCTTCAACGAGTGCTGCTCCCGCAACAAAGCGGTCAACCCCGAGGAAGTTTTCCGGGCTGCCAAGTAGGAGAACGGGAATGTCTACGCCGAGCATTAAGGAAGTTGTGAAAGAGAAATACGGCCAGGCCGCGCTGCGCGTTCAAACCGGAGCTGGCAGTTCCTCTGCCTCCCCGCCGGAGGAAGCAACGGAGCTCACTGGATGTTGCAGCGCAGCTTCCGTGTTCGAAAGCTGTTGCGACCCCATAACCGTCAATCTCTATGACGCTGAGCAGGCTGGGCAAATTCCTGAGGCCGCGTTGAAGGCCTCGCTGGGTTGCGGCAATCCAACTGCGCTCGCCCAGCTCAATGCAGGCGAGACCGTTCTCGACCTGGGCTCCGGAGGAGGTATCGACGTGCTGCTCTCGGCTCGCCGCGTGGGGCCAACCGGCAAAGCTTACGGTATTGACATGACCGACGAGATGCTTGCCCTGGCACGCGAGAATCAGCGCAAAGCTGGCGTGGACAACGTCGAGTTCCTCAAAGGTGAAATCGAGAGCATTCCACTGCCCGGCAATTCCGTCGATGTGATCATCTCCAACTGCGTTATCAACCTTTCAGCCGACAAAGACCAGGTTCTGCGCGAGGCCTTTCGCGTCC
>JBEKRW010000385.1:0-3547 GCA_049517595.1 Candidatus Cybelea sp.
CAAACGCCACTCGTCGCAAATACTATCGGCGGAAGCGATTGAGCAAATACAGCACTAGAGAGAGCACCACGCTCAGAATCAGCGACGTGGCCAGGGGAAAGTACACCGTCGTGTTCTTGCCGCGATAAAGAAAATCACCGGGCAAGCGGCCGATGGGAAGATGGCTGCGCCCGAGCAGCATCAGCACGACGCCGATAGCCGCGAGCAGCATTCCGACGAAGATCAACAATTTTCCGAATTCGGCCATTGTTCGTCCGTACAGTGCGACTACGGCACGTCGACTCCTATCCCTGGTACCTCTGTCTCACTTCCGGCTCGCCCTTGCAGCACTGCTCCCGTGTACCCACGAGTGCTTTCAGGAAGCGCTAACTCTGAGATAATCGCGACAGATCAGAGCCATGCGAGCTTCCGAAAAAATTTATACGCTCCGGCAAGCCCGTTCGCCCCTTATTTGGCAACTAATGCCACACGAGTTCGGTAGTTCCAACGCCACTCCCGTCTAAGGTCCAAGTGTCTTCAAGGAGGTTTTCCGTGCCATCCACGAATGTGTCGATCCCTCGCCTTGTCTTTGTTGCGATTTTCATAACGAGCCTTACAGCTGCCATCACGACCCGCGCATCCGCGCAAGACGTCCTCACCTACCATAACAATAACCAGCGTAACGGCCTCGATCCAGCCGAGAGCATTCTGACGCAGAGCAACGTGAATGTGAATACGTTCGGCAAACTCTTTACCGTTGCGGTGGATGGTTTGGTGGATGGCGAGCCGTTGTACTTGTCCGCCGTTCCGGTTCAAGGGCTCACCCACAACCTTCTGATTGTGGTGACGGAGAACGATTCGGTGTACGCGTTTGACGCCGATAGCGGGACGCCGCTTTGGCACATTTCTACTTTGGCCACGGGTGAAACGCCTTCCGATGATCGCGGTTGCAGCCAGGTTGAACCGGTGATCGGAATTACTTCCACGCCTGTGATCAGCAGGCCTGCGGGGTCAAATGGCGTGATCTACACGGTTGCCATGTCGAAAGATTCTTCCGGCAACTATCACCAGCGCCTCCATGCGCTGGATGCGACGACAGGCAATGAGCTATATAGCGGACCGGTCGAAATCACCGCGCAATATCCGGGAACGGGCGATGGCAGTTCCGGAGGGAATGTCATCTTCAATCCTGCTCAGTACAAGGAACGCTCGGGGCTGCTGCTGGCTGCCAACACAGTTTATCTAACATGGGCTTCGCACTGCGACATTCGTCCTTACACGGGATGGGTGATGGGATATAACGCGAAGACCCTGAAGCAGACGACCGTTATCAATGTGACGCCGAATGGAAACGAAGGCGCGATTTGGGGTGCGGGGGCAGGGCTTAGCGCGGATGGACAGGGGAATATTTTCTTCCTTGACGCGAATGGAGTCTTTGACACAGACCTGACCTCCAGCGGCTTCCCGAGCAGCGGGGATTTTGGAAATGCCTTCATCCGGTTGACCACGAAAGGCGGCCTTGCGGCTGCGGATTACTTTGAGATGGACAACGGCGTACAGGAAAGTGACAGTGATACCGATCTCGGCTCAGGTGGAATTGTGCTGCTGCCGGCGATGACGACATCTTCGGGAACGACTGTGGAACTGGCGGTAGGCGCCGGCAAGGATTCGAATTTGTACATCGTGAACCGGGCTAACATGGGCAAGTTCAATCCGAATAACAACGGTGCGATTTATCAGGAAGTCTCAGGCGCGCTGCCGGGGGGAATCTGGTCGATGCCGGCGTTTGGCTACGGCAGACTTTACTATGGGCCGGTGGGCGAGCCGCTGAAGGAATTCCAGTTCAAGAAGGCGCTGCTATCGAGTTCGCCGGTGGCGCAGAGCAGCAACTCATTCGGATATCCGGGAACGACGCCCAGCATTTCGTCGAACAAGGGTACGAATACGATTGTGTGGGCTTCGGAGAACACGAATCCCGCGGTGCTGCACGCTTATAACGCCGATACGCTGGTCGAGTTGTACAACACGAGCCAGGCTCCGAATGGGCGCGACAACTTCGGTGCGGGAAAC
This sequence comes from Candidatus Cybelea sp., assembly GCA_049517595.1. Lineage (GTDB taxonomy): Bacteria > Vulcanimicrobiota > Vulcanimicrobiia > Vulcanimicrobiales > Vulcanimicrobiaceae > Cybelea. The sequence continues at coordinate 2,050 of JBEKRW010000385.1, forward strand.
AAGTTCATCATTCCGATGATCGCGAACGGGAAGGTGTATGTGGGGACTACTACGGGGGTGGGGGCGTTTGGGTTGCTCAGCGGGAAGTGATAAGGAGCACTCTGAAGCCCGCCCTTGCACGTTGCAAGGGCGGGCTTCCGGTATGTGGGCAGCAACGGCAGCTGTACCGCTTCCCACGCGCACCGCCGCCGTTCAACCTAACCCGCCCCTTCGGCCCCTAGACGCGCACGTCGGCTAATTGCCGAACCCTCCGAACGTGAATCTCGTTCTCGCGCTTTCGCGTCTGCGCAATATCGTAGGAGGCCTGCATTCGCATCAGCGTGTCCATCTTTACACCGAAAGCCTTCTCGATTCGCAACGCCATCTCTCCTGAAAGATCCGCCCGCCCATTGAGCAGGCTCGACAGCGCCGGGCGCGAAACCCGCAGCGCCGCAGCCGCCGCCGTCACAGTCAGGCCGGCAGGCTCGACGATCTCAGTTCGAATAAAATCCCCAGGATGGGGCGGATTTTTCATCGGCATAGCGCACTCCCGGTTCCTAGTGATAGTCCTCTAAATTCAAATCGCAAATCTCATTCTCCGTTTCCTCGGCGCGAAAAGTGAGGCGACGATTGCGGGTAACGCTGAGGCTCCAGTACCCCTTGCGATCTCCGGTTAGAACATGCGCTTTCCAGGTGGCAAGGGATTGAAGTTCCTTGGGACTCTCCATGTCGTCCAGAAACGCAAGCATCTTGCGAAGCTTGACCACCGTATCCGGCGGCACACCCTTCGCAACATCCTCGTCGTACAGTCTCTTCGGCCCTTTGTGAGCGAAGCTCCGGATTCGCACTGAGCTTACTGTAGCCTGTTACTTTACGCTAGTCAACGGCGAGACAAGGAATCAGCGTAGCGCGAAGTCGGACTCACCGCTTTGCTTGAATGCCAAGCCTTTCGGCTATCCGGCGAAGCTGCTTATCGTAAGTCCACAAACGGGTGGACGAATCGATAAGCACAGAAGCAATTAGGTGCGCATCGACCAAACCGATGCCGACGCCGTACAAATTCCGGGCCTCAATCGCGGTTCGAACCTCAGCTGCTTGGGCGACGCGCACCTGCGGCAACAGGTCTAGCAACGCCAATGTCCTGGCGCGCTGTTTCAATGATCCAAGAGCAAGCTCGGCGACGATGAAGGGATGAATGGCGATCTCTCCCCGGTTGAGCCGCGCTTGCATCTCGCTATTTCCCGATCGGAAGTGATCGATCCAAACCGAAGTATCCGCGAGAATCAATGGACCCTTCGCCGCGGAATTTTCCTTAATGCCGGCATGGTTCCGCCCAACGCGGCCAGCCTGCGAGCACTCTCCCGCTCGATCAGGGCTTTGAGCGCCTCGCGAAGCAGCGCGGTCTTTTCTAGGACCCCGGTGAACTCCTGAGCCGTGCGAATGAGATCGTCATCGAGGGCAATCGTTGTTCTCATAGGCATGGATTATAGCATCAGATGATGTCATGGAGCGTGCCTAA
>JBEKRW010000386.1:0-2745 GCA_049517595.1 Candidatus Cybelea sp.
CTCTTCGAGTTCCTGATCCTTGAAGGCGCCCAGGCTGGCCTGAGCTGGGACACCATTCTCAAGAAGCGCGAGAACTATCGCGCCGCGTTTAACAACTTCGATCCTCAAAAAATTGCTCGCTACGACCGGCGCAAAATCCAGATCCTGATGAACAACGCTGGGATAATCCGCAATCGCCTGAAGATCGCGTCCACGGTCCAAAACGCAAAAGCATTTCTAGAAGTGCAAGAACTTTTCGGATCATTCGACGCTTACATCTGGCAGTTCACCGGCGGATCGCCAATAGTGAACGCCTGGCGCTCGTCAAAACAGGTACCAGCCAGCACTGCGGAATCAGACGCCATGAGCAAAGATTTGAAGAAGCGCGGATTCTCTTTCATCGGCACCACGATCTGCTATGCCTTCATGCAGGCCACAGGCATGGTCAATGATCATCTGACCAGCTGTTTCCGCTACTCGCAACTAATTCCCCGAAAACGCCGGCGTGCCTAAACCTTAACGGTTCTGAGTGTAGCGGACTGCTTTCGTCAAGTATCGGGAGTGGATGCCGCTCTCGCGAAGGGTCGATTCTTTTAGCGTGTGGCTTGTGAGTATCACTGTGTCACTGTAAAACTGGTGGCACTCGTGGCCGTCCCGCCCGGAGTGGTGATACCGATCGGCCCAGTCACAGCCCCCGTGGGTACGCTTGCGACCACTTGGGTATCCGAGTTCACGATGAATTGGTTTGCTACTACGCCTCCGAAAGTCACTTGCGTAGTTTGCAACAAGCTGACTCCCGTAATTGTTACGGACGTTCCCACGGGCCCGCTAGGCGGAGAGAAGCTAATGATCTGCGGCACCACCAAAAAGCTGGTGGCGCTCATAGCCTTTCCGCCTGTGGTAGCGATGGCAATCTTTCCCGTCTTGGCTCCGCTTGGCACGGTCGTCGCCACCTGCGTGTCCGAGTCCACAGTAAAGTTGGTTGCGGCGACTCCGCCAAACATCACCTTCCTCGTCTGTGTGAGACTCGCGCCCGTAATTGTCACCGACGCGCCCACGGTCCCACTTGGCGGCATGAAGCTCGTGATCTGTGGAGTCACCCGGAACCTCTGGTTGCTCTTCAGCGCACCGCCGGGCGTTGCAACTGACACATAGCCCGTCGTTGCTCCGGTCGGAACGGTCGCCGTCAACAAGGTGTCGGACTTCACGGCGAAGTTGGCGGGCGTTCCGCTAAACAAGACGCTGGTGGTTCCGGTGAATCCCTGCCCGAGAATCTCCACATTCTTCCCAACCTTGTCTGAGCCGCGGACGAAGCTGACGAACGGGCCGAGGCCGGTGGACAGGCCAAAAACCGTGCCATAGTTGTCAGCCGTGCTCCCGCTGGCGGTTCCGTAGAAGTTTCCGTTCGTACTTTGAATTAGCCCTCCGATTGGATTGCCGCCATCCGAGCAGGGATGTTGAGTACAAAAATTGTGCAGGGTCGTCAGGCCACCTCCCGAAGTGGTTGTGAAGATTGTGCCGTAGTTGTTTGTACCGAAACCGCTGGTCGTTCCATAGAAGTTGCCGTCGGTCGCTTGAACTAGCCCAGAGTAAGGGAGGGCACCATCTGTGACGTCGAAGCTGTGCAGCGTTGTGAGTGTGCCACCTGGACTGACTTTGAAGACCGTGCCATAGCCTCCCCCGGTCCCGCCGCCAGTGGTCGTTCCGTAGAAGTTGCCGTCGCTGGCTTGAACTAGTGTGCCTTCGGGGTAGGAACCCTCCGTGCAGTTGGGTGGGGGGCAGAAACTGTGAAGAATCGCCAACGCACTCCATGGTGTTATTTTGAAAACGGAGCCGTAATTCATGGTCCCGCCCATCTCTGTTGTCCCGTAAAAGCTCCCGCCGGTGGCCTGAACCAGCCCGGCGGCGGGGGCGGCACCGTCGTTGGGGTAACCAGCAAACGCGTGCAGCGTCGTTAGCACGTCCGCCGGAGTGATTCTAAATATCGTTCCGCAGCCATAAGGAGCATTGCATGTGAGATTGCCGCCTTGGGAAGTTGTGCCATAGAAGTTACCGTCAATAGCCTGAACAAGCCCCCCAAAGGGCATTGCGCCGTCAGTCGTATTGAAACTGTGCAGAGTTGTTAGTGCGCCCTGCGAAGTGACTTTGAAGACCGTCCCATGGCCATCGACCCCGCCTCTAAGGGTTGTCCCGTAGAAGTTGCCGTCGGTGGCCAATAGTAATTGGGCGGCTGGGCTGTCACCGTCAGTCGACTCGAAACGGTGCAGCGTGGTTAATGTCCCCCCCGGAGTGACTCTAAACACCGTTCCGCAGCCATATGGGGCACCGCAAGTGAGGTCCCCACCTTGGTCAGTTGTCCCGTATAAGTTACCGTCAGTGCCCTGCACCAAAGACGCATAGGGAGCGGCCCCTTTGGTCCCGTTGAAATCGACCAGAGTGTCAAAGGTCTGTGCCGCTGCGGCCATCGCCATCGCAGCACAGAGCAGAAGCACACTTAAAGCCCATCTCCACGAATCAAATCCAGCCAGCAGCAGAAAAAAGGAAGGTTTCAACGGAATCTCCTTCTTGACCAAAGACGCCAACCAGTATATCCACGTTTTGCCTGCTGGCAATGTGTGTAAAGATTTTCACCCCGATCATTGTCGTGATATCCCCGCCGAGTCCCTTCCAGTTTCTTGTAAGCTAGCTGACGTCACCTGAATCATAGTGAACCAGCAAGCTGCCCCCGTCAAAGACGACCGCCTCACACTGATTGCCATTTCGGCG
>JBEKRW010000387.1:0-10127 GCA_049517595.1 Candidatus Cybelea sp.
GGAGTAAAGCCGAGAAAATCCGGGCAATGCCGGTTTAGGCGGCCTAACGGCCTAAATGCCTGTAAGCCTTTGATTTTTGGTGGGGTACGCTGAAAACACTCGGTTAAATTGGCTCCCCGAGAAGAACCCTCTTCATAGTGAAAAACGGAGAATTTCGTTGGAGAATGCATCACGGAAGCCGAGAGTGGGGGAAGTTGGTTTGGTAACATCTTGCGGATGAATCCCCAAGTTAAACCCTAATACGAACACCAGAATGGAGAATTTCGGTGCGGGCACTTTCTCCAGAGTGTTAACCAGGTGGGAAAATTTTGGATTCGCGTCAAAAAAATCCGGGGGACGACGTGTGAGGTTCAGTTTTGAAGAATCGGACTGCGATTGTCAGCATCCCTGAATCCCCTTTCGCCGTGGCGCGCAACGACGACAACCAGCTGGATGCTAGAACCGCTTTGAACACGGTTCATACCGCTCATCCCCCCCCGACTCCTAATGCTTCACCCATGTTCGGCCAGAATGCGGTGAATCGAGTTCGCGTACCCGTCGCGGGCCGTCAGGGGCGCGCGCTGACGATACGTATCGGGGTCGGTCGGTGCCCACGTCCCTAACCCGTCGACATAGCGATTGAACATGCAAAAGGCCGCGGCGATCAGGACGGTGTCATGGATTTCCATGTCGCTGGCGCCGCACTCCCGTGCACGGGAGATGTCTTCTCCCGTTACTTCCTTCCCGCTACGCTGCACTTTGCCCGCGATGGCGAGCAATGCCTTCATCTTGTCGGACACGGCAGCGTGTTCGGGGTCTTGTTTGACGTCGCGAACCAGTTCCTCGTTGTTGCCGAGATGGTATGCCGCCACGGCCCCATGTACGTTCTGGCAGAAGAAACAGTCGTTCCGCGAGGAGACGAAAGTTGCAATCAGCTCGCGCTCGCCAGGCGAGAGAATATTTGGTCCACGAAGAAGAATGTCGGCGAGTTGATTCAGCGGCTCGGCGGTTTCCGGCCGGAACGCCATTAACCCGCGGATACCGGGCAGATCCTCTTGCAATTGTATATGCGCCATGTTTTCCTTTCACTCCTCATTTATTCTTCACCGATCGCGAAAGATTGTTGGTACCGCGGCAGCAGAAGCAGCAGCGCTCCGGCGACCAGCGTCACTGCTGCGAGTTGTACCAGAAGCGCGCTGTACGATCCGGTAATGTCAAAGGCGCGACCCATGATGACCGGGCCAACGGCACCGGCGACCGCATATGCCGTCCACGTGAAGCCGTAAAGGGTGGAGAACGACTTCAGGCCGAAGTATCGCGACAATAGATAAGGCGTAACGTCGCCTTCTCCGCCCATCCCAAAGCCGATAAGTGCGGCGGCCTCGACTGCTACCGGGAAGGTTCGCGCCCCGGCTAACAGAAACGTGCCCAGCGCCGAGAGAGCGAAGAGACATGCGCCCACCCGCGGCGCGAAAAAGCGGTCGAGCAGCCAGCCCGTGGATAGCCTTCCCGCCAGGATGGCTCCCCCCATGGCCGAGACGGCCAGCGCGGCCTTTCCGGGAGAAATTCCCCGATCGGTCAGCATCGCGGAAAGGTGCGTGATGGCGCCGTTCTGGCTGATGGAGATGAGAAACAGGTCGGTGACGATAATCCAGAAGCTGGGAGAGCGCAATCCCTGGTTTACCGAAGCGCCTGCCTGAGTCTTCGCCGCGGAATGAGCCGTGCCGGAGCGCGCGCGGACCCGACTGGCGCAGGGCAGCCCCATCGCCAGCACAGCGGCGCCGAGGATGGCGAAGGAGGCCCGCCAACCCACCGCGCGAATGAGCGCCTCGGCGAGGGGCGGAAGGATAATGGCGCCGGTCGCACTACCGCCCAGCAGGATGGAAAACGCCAGCCCGCGGCGTGCCCGAAACCACGTAGTCAGCGCGCGGGAATAGGCCAGTTGAGCGGTCCCGTTCCCCACGATTCCCAGAATCAGGAAGGTGGCATAAAACTGCCAAAGGTGGGGAGTCATCAGAGAGAGTGACGCGAAGGCGCATCCGAAGATCGTCAGGCAAGGCAGAATGACGCGCCGCGCCGGATAGCGATCGAGCAGCCAGCCGAGCGGCGGTGAACATGCTGCCACCGCCAGCGCGGCGATACCGAAGGCCGCGGACACCGACTCGCGCGACCAGCCGAACTCGGCAGTCAGCGGTTTGAGAAAAATGGCGAAAGTGTAGACCAGTAGCGACGCGAAGCTGACCAGCACGCAAGCTGAAGATGCGAGCGCTATGCGCCATCCCGGATACCGAATGCTGTGCTCGTTGGGCGCACCGGCCGCTTCGGGCTGAAGAGCGGGCGCCATATCAGCGGTTTTCGTCGCGAACATAGCCGTACCGGGCGAGATGCCGCCCCTGCTGGCGGTGCGCTTCTGCGGACATCTCGGCAACGCCGCTGGCGGTGATCCAGCGATTGTAGAAGTTGAAGAGCGCGCAGGTGGTGATGGCGAAGTAGATGGCTTCGTCGTCCCAACCGGCGGCGCGCACGCACTCCACATCGGCGGCAGTGAAAGTGGGTAGATCTCGGGTAATCTTCGCCGTGAAGCGAAGCATCGCCTTGTCTTTCTCGGGCAGAGGCGAAGCCTCGAGATCGCCGAGAGCGCTTCGGACCAGTTCTTCGCTGCCGAGCAGTTCGGATGCCGCGGCGGCGTGGGCGCGAGTGCAGAAGCGGCATTCGTTCAGGGATGAAGTCCACGCGGCAATCAGTTCGCGCATTGCGGGACTGATGCTGGCCGGCGCCCGCAGAACTCCCTGGGTGAAGGTGGACAGGCCGTCGGTAAACGACGGCTGGAACGCGAACAGATCCCAGATTTTCGAGTATTCGGCGTTGCGGGCGCGGGCGGAGTCAATCAGATCCTTGTAGAGGCCTGGCTTCAGGTTGCTCTCGACGCCGGGAATGTGAAGGGGCGACAAGGTGCTGTCCGTCATTTGCTTACCGTGGTGGACAGTGGCAGCTTCCAGTCGCGGGCTACATATCCTAACGCCGCGGTTTGCTTTCCAATCTCGCGGTAGAGTTCGGGATCCCGAGGTTGCCAGGTGTCCAGGCCGTCCACGTAGCGATTGAACATGCAGAAAGCCGCAGCGATGAGTACTGTGTCATGGATCTCCTTGTCGGTCGCGCCATGAGTTCGTGCCCTTTCGACATCCTCCGTGGTGACGAACTTTCCGCCCTTCTGAACCTTACCGGCGAGCGCCAGTAGCGCCTTCATTTTGTCTGAAACCTGAGCTGCCTCGCAATTATGCTTCATCCGGCCGACCAGTTCATATTCCTCAGATCCGCCGCCGAGATGTTCCGCCGCAGTGGAGCCATGACTCGTCTGACAGTAGTAACAATCGTTTTGGGCGGAGACATAAGTCGCGATCATTTCGCGTTCCGCCAAAGTCAGCGTACTGTGCCCTCGAAGCAGGGCCTCCGCGAGATGGCACATAGGGTGCGCGGTCTCCGGACTGAAAGCTAATGGACCGCGAATGCCCGGCAGTCCTTCGGATAGTTGGATGTGCGCCATAGGTAAGCCTCAGTTCGCCCGGATGTAGCCTTCGTGTGCCATCCGCTGCCCCATTTCGCGGTAGGCTTGTGGATCGGTCGGTTGCCAGGTGCCCAAGCCATCGACATAGCGGTTGAACATGCAGAATGCGGCGGCGATCAGCACCGTGTCATGGATTTCCTTGTCGCTGGCGCCGGCGCCTCGCGCGCGCTCGACATCTTCCGGAGTAACGTGCTTGCCGCCCTTCTGTACCTTGCCGGCGACGGACAGAAGCGCCTTCAATTTCTCCGGAATCTCCGCCGTAGCGTAGTTACTCTTGACCTGATCGATCAGTTGGTAGTTGCCACCCAAGTGTTCCGCGGCGGCGGCGCCGTGAGAGAGTTGACAGAAGCAGCAGTCGTTCTGGGCCGAGACGTGTGTCGCGATGGTTTCGCGTTCCGCCGCCGTCAGAGTATTGGGCCCCCGCAACAGGACTTCCACCAGTTCGCGAAGCGCTTTGGTGGTTTCCGGGCTGATTGCCATGGGGCCGAGGATGCCCGGTAATCCCTCGGGTACCTGAATATGAGCCATACATCCCTCCGATGCTTGAGTCGAGCATACATGAAACACGCGGCAGCCGGCAGTAATTGAAATCTACTAATGGAATGCCGTCTTCGGTGCATAACAGCTCGCGAAGCGCTTCAGTAACAAAGCTAATACGCGGCCCTGCTAATAGTTTTCCATTATTGTTAGTCTGTAGCGCCTTCTGTAGACTCGATGCAAACTTATGCATTCAGGGAAACTTACTGTGTTATTAGTGTTTTCGCTGTGGTGTTCGCGGGCGCAGGATCCGGTTGGCATACTAGAGGGCGAAATGAGAGACGCGTCGGGCGGCGCGGTATCCGCCGCCGCACTTACCGTAACCAACCACGCCACAGGATTCAGCGTCAAGGAACTGTCGGGGCGTGACGGATCCTTCCACTTCTCGCTGCCGGCCGGCGAGTACGATTTGCGCGCCAACGCCGCCGGATTTGCGGCCTTCTCGACGTCGGCCGTGCGCGTCGATATCGGCCGCACCGTCCGAGTCCCTATCAAACTCGAGGTGGCGGCGGGGCATACCGAAGTAAACGTGAGCGGGGCGGCCGTGACGGTGGACACCAGCCAAACCCTCGGCAATGTAGTTTCGGAGAGGGAGGCAAGCGATCTTCCTTTGAACGGACGCGACCTGACGCAACTCGGCCTGCTGCAGCCAGGGGTTGCCCCAATGACGGCAGGGCTTGCCGAGGCCGGCGGCATCGCGCGCAGCGGCCAGGCTTATGCGGTCAACGGGCAGCGCCCGGAATCTAACGACTATCTGCTGGATGGCGCCAGCAACGTGGACAGCGTGAACGGCGGATACGCTCTGCGCACACCCGTGGACGCCGTCAGCGAGTTTCGGATTCTCAGCCTGAACGCTCCTGCCGAGTATGGCAACACCAGCGGCGCCACGACATCGATGATCACCAAATCGGGGAGCAACGGTCTTCACGGGGACGTCTACGAATTCCTTCGCAACAATGCCATGGACGCGCGCAACTTCTTCGCCGCGCAAACCGAACCCCTGCACCGGAATCAGTACGGCGCCACCATAGGCGGGCCCATCCGCAAGGACAAGGACTTCTTCTTCGGCTACTATGAAGGGCAGCGCCTTTCCGACGGCAGCACACAGGCCGCCATCGTGCCGACCGCCGCCGAGCGGACGGGCGATTTCTCGGGACTCACCGACCCCTCCACGGGACAGCCGGCTCCGCTCATCAACTATTTCACCGGCCAGCCATTCCCGGGAAACCAGATCCCCGCGGTCATGCAGAGCCCCATCGCTCAACTGGCGTCGCAGCTTTATCCGCTGCCCAATATAGGCACGAACGTGTTTGAATCCACGCAGCTGGGATCGACCAACTATGACCAGGGCGGCTTCCGCCTGGATCACTATTTCGGCGCCGGCGATCAACTCTTCGCGCGCTACTCGACATCCCATTTGAATCAGTTCGACCCGCTGCCCATCGCCGGCGCCGGTGTCCCTGGATTTCCGGTTACCGACGCGATCGTCACCAACTCGGCTACCACTTCCTGGGTCCACGTGATTTCGCCGCGGACCGTGCAGACTGCGCGCTTGTCTTTCCTCCGCAATGTGTTCGACAACGGACAGGCGGTAAACCACACGCCAGGCAGCAGTCTCGGTTTCCAATACCAGCCCACTTTGGGATTGAACGACGGCGTTCCTTATCTCATCGTGAGCGGCTACGCATCGCTAGGCAATCCGATTACCGGGCCGCAGAACACCTATCAGAACGACTATCAGGGATCGTACTCGTTGGCCCTGACTCGCGGCCGGCACAATCTCAAGTTCGGCGGCGATCTCATGCGCGAGCAAATCAACGTTCTTTTCGGAATCGCCACTAACGGCTTCGTCGTGTTCGCTCCCTTCCCGGCCAGCGACTCGTACGCCAGTTTCCTGCTGGGGCAATCGGTGCAATTCTTCCAGGGCGGCGGCCAGTTCGACCGCGGACTTCGTAAGTGGGTGGGAGCCGGATACGCGCAGGATGAGTTTCGCATCAATCCACGCCTCACTCTCAACTACGGCCTGCGATATGAAGTCAACACACCCTATACCGACATTCGCAATCGCATGAACGCCTGGGCTCCCGGCGAGCAATCGAAGATCTATCCCAACGCTCCCGAAGGTCTGCTGTTCCCCGGTGATCCCGGCGTGCCGGCGGGCATCGCCAACGTCGACTATAAGGAATTCATGCCGCGGGTGGGCTTGGCCTGGGATCCGTTCGGCGACAACAAGACCACAATACGGACGGGCTACGGCATCTTCTACGATGGCTTTACCAACGGCAGCGGAGGTCCCCTGCAGGCGGCTGTCAGCGCGCTGCCCTGGACCCAGGCGTATCAGTTGCCCGGTCCCGGCTTCAACATCGCCAACCCCTATGGCGGCGCGGCGACTCCGTTCGGCACGGGAAATTTCGTTGCGCCGGCAACGGTGCTCACGGTGCAAGCGGGAATGGTGCCGCCCTACTCGCAGAATTGGAATCTTTCCATCGAGCGGACCCTCGGCAAGGACTATCTCTTCGACATTCGCTACGTCGGCAACAAGGGAACGCACCTGCCTCGCTTTATCGAGGCCAATCCCAGCATCTACGGCCCGGGCGTCAATGCCAACAACAACAACGAGATTCGCCAGTACACTACCTGTAACTCGGCCGGTATCTGCAATTACGGATCGGTGGGATTGATCGCCGATGACTCCAGCTCCACTTACCATGCGCTGGAAGTGGCCTTCTCCCGCCAATACGCGCACGGCCTCAGCTTCCTGGCGTCTTACTGGTATTCAAAGAGTCTGGATTATATCTCGTCGCTGAATGTTGCCGGTTCGGCTCCCACGCTGGTCGCCGGTGAGAATGACCTGGCGCAAAATCCCTTCAACCTTGCGGCGGAGCATGGCCCGTCGCTATTCGATGCCACCCAGCGGTTCGTCTTCAGCGGAACCTGGGCGCTCCCGCGCCGGCAAAGCGTCAGCGGCGCCGCGGCCTTCCTGCTCAATGGCTGGCAGTTCAACGTCATCAGCAGTCTTTCCACAGGGACACCGTTTACCGTCTACGATAGCGCCGACGTTTCCCTGCAGGGCAGCGCACCGGAAATCAGCGGCTTCTATTCCAGCCGTCCGAATCTGGTTTCCAATCCCAATGCGGGGCAGCCGCACACCGCCAACGAATGGGTGAGCCGTGCGCCCTTCCGGCAATTGAATCCGGCAACACAGGCCGGCCAATTCGGCAACGAGGGCCGCAATGTAGTGCGCGGACCGGGCATTGAAAGCGTGGATCTGTCATTGTTCAAGAATTTCAGGATGAGCGAGACAAAACGCGTCCAGTTCCGGGCCGAGTGCTTCAACCTGCTCAATCATGCGAATCTGGGATTGCCCGAGAACGACCTGGAGTCTCCCGCGTTCGGCCAGATTCTGCAAGCCGGCCCACCGCGCCTGCTACAACTGGCGGTGAAGTTTCTGTTCTAATTTAAAGGATCCGTCTGGCAGGAGAACGCGCATCATGCCTATACCGACTGAGCCGATCGGCAGCATTCCTCGTCCTCATGAACTCATCGAGGCTCTGGGGAAGTTGGGCGCTGGCGTATTGGAGCAGTCCGAATATGAGCAAGTGCTCGACGCCGCGGTGCTCGATACCATCCGCCGATTCGAGAAGACGGAATCGCCCGTGACCACCGACGGGGAACAGGGCAAACCGAGTTTTGCTACTTATCCCCTTACAGACAATCGTCTCGCCGCGGACGGCGTTACGATTCCCTTTGCCGACGGGCATACGCGTCAGCTTCCGAGACTTACCGGCGGGCCTTTCCGGTATGGGATCTACTCCGAAACCTACCTAAAACGGGCCATGCAGTTGACGAGCCTTCCGGTGAAGCAGGCTGTCATTTCCGTTTCCGCTTTGAGCCTGCTGTATGCGGATGAGTCCCTCCCGGGTTACTCGCGGGAGCAGTTCGAGAAGGATCTGCTGAACGAAGCCGAGTCAGACATCCGCCGCTGTCTCCTCGCGGGAGCGCACTGCGTTCAGATCGACTTTACGGAGGGACGATTGTCGCTGAAGCTGGACCCGAGCGGAGGGCTGCTGCGGCGATTCATCGAGCTGAATAACCAGGTTCTCCACCGCTTCACACCGGACGAGCGATCGCGCATCGGGGTCCACAGTTGTCCGGGCGGCGACAGGGACTCCACCCACAGCGCTTCCGTGGACTATGCGGAACTGCTGCCCGCGCTCTTCTCGCTGGCCGCGGGCCGCTTCTACCTGCAGTTGGCCAGCGAACCTGATCGGCGGTATGTGCTGGGTCTGATCCAAGAGCATCTCCGGCCGGACCAGACGGTCTTTATCGGGGTGGTGGATCCGCTGGTTTCGCGGATCGAATCGCCGCGTGAGATCTGTGCCGCTGTAAGGGAGGCGGCCTCTTTCATTCCTCCCGAACGGTTAGGCACCACGGACGACTGTGGCTTCGCGCCCTTCGCCGATGATGTCTCCACCGCTCGTGACACGGCCTTCGCGAAGATTCGAGCGCGCGTAGAAGGCACTCGCCTGGCGGAACGGGAGCTGGGCTTGTGAGCAGTGCGGTTGCCAGTCCGCTGCGGCGCCCTTGGTCCCGCCGGATAGCGCGATGGCTGGTTCTGTCCCTTGGCTTCCTGGCGCTCGCGTATCTTTCCCTGTGCGCGGTACTTTACTGGGCCATGCGGCAGCCCCCCGACGTCTTCGGACGGGTCATGATGAGGCTGACCACGCTCCCCCCAGTGGTCGGAATGGTCTTGCCGTTCGAGCCGCTCTGGATGCGCGCTCGGGCCGGAAGCTTGCACCCCGGCGATCTGACACCGGACTTCACCCTGCCGGCACTCGACCATAAGAGTAGCGTCCAGCTCTCGTCCTTCCGCGGCTCGCGGCCCGTGGTCCTGGTATTCGGCAGCTATACTTGACCGCCATTTCGCCGGGAGGTTCCCGCGCTCAATAAGCTGTACGATTCCTATTGCGACCGGGTTGCGTTCTACGCCGTGTATATTCAGGAGGCGCACCCCAGCGACATTTGGCAACAGCGCAGCAACGTCAAAGAAGGCGTGGTGTTCGCTACCCCTCGAACCGCGGGAGAGCGGGTGGAGATTGCGCAGAGTTGTGTACGCACCCTGGGAATCCGTTTCCCTGCTTTGATCGATGGCATGGACAATTCGGTCGAGCGGCAATATACCGGCTGGCCGGATCGCCTGATGCTAATCGACATCGAGGGCAGGCTGGTGTTCAAGAGCGCGCCCGGTCCATTTGGATTCAAACCATCTGACTTGGAAAGCGCGCTAGTGAAGCTCTTGCGCTGAAGAGTGTGACAGCTTATCGCGTAGCAAAGGCCGCCGCGAGGTCGACCGAAGCAACCGCCGGCACACCTGCATCTCCAAAGAAGCGCGCCAGTGCTTTCGCTACGGCTGCGGGCTCCGTTATGGGCAGGAAATGGCCGGAGTTCAACAATAGCAATTCGGAGTGTGGCATCAGATCCCGAGTGCGGCAGGCAAAGGCTTCCGGCACTGCCGGGTCCTTCGAGCCATGAACCACCAGCGTGGGCGCCAGGATCCCGGGAAGCAAGCTCGGAATGGACGCGAGCACTTCAGAGGGATGCCCCCAACGCAGCACGGACATCAAGCGCCATGAACCACGCCAACCGCGAAAAGGCGCGTGGAGGTTTTGGACCATCTCGTGGCGGTTGGGAACACCCGCCATGGCCAATCGCATCGCGACGTTCCAGAAGAGCAGGTTGACGACAGGCGCCAGCAATTCGCCGATCGCCGGTTTCCGCAGCAGTTCAAAAAGATAGAACGGCTTGAGCTCCGGAAAGATGGATGGCGACAGCAGCGCCAGACGCCCGACGCGGTGTGGGAAGTGGTGGGCATAGTGCACCGAAATGGCGCAGCCGGCGTCGTGCCCTACCACATGCCACTTCTCGATTCGGTGTTCCATCCGGATGGCTTCGATACTCGCAGCCAGAGCCGCCAGGTTTCGGAAAGCAGGAGGCGTATTCACCGATTTGCCAAGCCCCGGCAGATCCACCGCGATGCACTGGAACT
>JBEKRW010000388.1:0-3922 GCA_049517595.1 Candidatus Cybelea sp.
CAGCGGCTGGATCGTGCCGGAGATGAACTGCGCCCGGGAGCTGGCCTGATAGAGCGCCTCGTTCTGCTCGGTGAAGGTCGCTATGGCCTCATCCCGCTGGCCGAACGCGGTCACCAGCGCGTGCCCGGTGTACATCTCCTCGATGTGGCCGTTCAGCCGCCCGGTGTACGTCCACTGGTTGATGAACTGCGGCTGCGCCCGCTTGGCGATCTTGCGCATCGCCACCGCCGAGGCGGGCACGGTGACCAGGGCGATCAGGGCCAGCTGCCAGGACACGATGAACATCAGCGTCAGCACGCCGACGATCGTCAGCAGCGAGGTCACCAGCTGGCTCAGCGTCTGCTGCACGGACTGCTGGAGGTTGTCGATGTCGTTGGTGACGCGACTCAGGATCTCGCCGCGGGACTGCCGGTCGAAGTAGCTCAGCGGCAGCCGGGATAGCTTGGCCTGCACCTGCTCGCGCAGCCTGAGCACCGCCCGCTGGACCATGGTCGCGGTCAGCCGGCCCTGGAACAGCGCGCAGACCGAGCTGCCCACGTTGAGCGCGACCACGACGCCCACGATCTGCCCCACGTGGCCGAAGTCCACGCCATGGTGCGACTCGTGGCCGTCAAAGACGAGGTTGATCGCCTCGCCGAGCAGCCGGGGCGCGAGCACGGACAGGGTGACGCTGCCGACCGCGAGGGTCAGCGCCAGGATCACGAGCAGGCGGTACGGGCTGAGCATGCCGAGCAGCCGACGGCCGGAGCCCTTGAAGTCCAGCGCCTTCTCGGTGGACATGCCGCTCATGAAGCGGGCGGGACCGCGCGCGCCTGGCTCCGGGCCCGGCCCGCGTACGGGCGTCGCCCGCTCCTCGTTGGCTCCCGCGCTCACGCTGCGGCCTCCTGCTCGGTTAGCTGGGAGAGGACGATCTCCCGGTAGGTTTCGCTCGACTCCATCAGCGCGGCATGGGTGCCGCGCGCCACGATCCGGCCGGCGTCAAGCACCAGGATCTCGTCGGCCTGCCTGATGGTGGCGACCCGCTGCGCGACGATGATCATGGTCGCGTCGGTTACCTGGGTCGCCAGGGCCGATCGCAGTCGCGCGTCGGTCGCGTAGTCGAGCGCGGAGAACGAGTCGTCGAACAGGTAGATCTGCGGCTTGTGCACCAGCGCGCGGGCGATCGCCAGGCGCTGCCGCTGGCCGCCTGACACGTTCGTGCCGCCCTGCGCGATCCGCGAATCAAGCCCGTCTGGCATCCGCGCGACGAAGTCGCGGGCCTGGGCGATCTCCAGCGCGCGCCACAGGTCCTCGTCGGTGGCCTGCTGGTTGCCGTACCGCAGGTTCGACGCCACGGTTCCGGAGAACAGGTACGGCTTCTGCGGCACAAGACCGACGGCCGCCGACAGCTGAGCCGGGTCGAGTTCCCGCACGTCGACGCCGCCTACCAGCAGCGACCCGTCCGTTACATCGAGCAGCCTCGGTATGAGGTTGACGAGGGTGGTCTTGCCGCTGCCGGTGCCGCCGATGATCGCCGTGGTCCGCCCGGGCAGCGCGGTCAGGCTGATGTCGTGCAGCACCGGCTGCTCGGCACCGGGAAAGCGGAACTCGACGTTTCGTAGCTCAAGTCGGCCGGGCTCCGGGCCGGCCGGCAGCGGGCTGACCGGCGCGGCCACGCCCGGTTCGGTGTCGATGACCTCCATGATCCGCTCCGCGCTGACCTCGGCCCGCGGCACCAGCATGAACATGAACGTCGCCATCATCACCGACGTCAGGATCTGGGCCAGATAGGTGATGAACGCGGTCAGCGCCCCGATCTGCATCGTGCCGTCCGCGACCAGGTGCCCGCCGAACCACACCACGGCGGTGGTGGACAGGTTCAGCACCAGCAGCACCGACGGGAACATCAGCGCCATCAGCTTGCCGGTCCCCAGCGAGACGTCGAACAGCTGCGTGCTCGCGCGCTCGAACCTCTCCCGCTCCTGCGGGTCGCGCACGAACGCGCGGATGACCCGGACGCCCGTGATCTGCTCGCGCAGCACCCCGTTGATGCCGTCCAGCCGCTCCTGCATCTGCCGGAACAGCGGCCGCATCCGGGAGATGATCAGCGCCAGCATGACGGCGAGCAGCGGCACCGCGACCAGCAGCAGCGACGACAGCGGCACGTTCTGGTTCAGCGCCAGGATGATCCCGCCCACGCAGGTGATCGGCGCGGCCAGCAGCAGGGTGAACGTCATGAGGGCCAGCATCTGGACCTGCTGGACGTCATTGGTGGTCCTGGTGATCAGCGACGCCGTGCCGAGGTGATTCACCTCCCGGTCGGAGAACATCAGCACCCGGCGGAACACCCCTTGCCTGACGTCGCGGCCGAGGGCCATCGCGACCTGGGCGCCGAAGTAAATCGCGCCGATCGCGCAGACGATCTGCACGAGGGTGATCGCCAGCATGACGCCGCCGGTCGTCAGGATGTAGTGCGTGTTGTGGAAGATCACGCCGTTGTCGATGATGTCCGCGTTCAGCGTCGGCAGGTACAGCGTGGCCAGCGTCTGCGCGAGCTGCAGCACCAGCAGGAACGCGAGCGGCTTGCGGTACGGGCGCAGATAGGTGCGCAACAGGCGGATCAGCACGGGGCTCTCCCACTAGTTGGGGCATTGTGGTGGGCCGGGGCACGCGGCGGACAAGGGATGGGGAGGACATTCCTCGACCGCCAGCCGCGCCCCCGCCTGCGCCTAGCCAATCGACAATACCCAATCCTGTCGCCTGCTCGGCCCAGGCGACGCCGCGCCGGCCAGGCCGATCCGGTTATATGCCTTGGTCGAGGCGCGGGTCGACGCGCAGCGCCGCCTCTACCGCATCAGGCCCGAGCCGCTGGCCGAGCTCGACGACTGGCTGGCCCCGTATCGCACGCTGTGGACGACGCATCTCGACCGGCTTGAGGAGCATCTCAACCAACGGAGGACGACATGACAGACGCCAAACTGCTTATCGACGACGTGCTGCGACCTGCCATCCGGCTTGAACGGCGCCTTCCCGACCCGCCCGCGGTGGTGTGGCAGGCGCTGACCGAGCGCGAACAGCTCCGGTCCTGGTTCCCTGCGACGTGATCGTGACCGGCGGCCGGTGGGAGCCGGGGGCGGCGATCACCTTCCTCTTCCCGCCCGAGGTCATCGACATCACGCTGGCCGGCCAGGTACTCGAGGTCGACGAGCAGGGATACAACGGAGACCTCTGCTAAGAAGGACTCGCTATCGATGCGCCAGCCATGCTTTCTGACCTCAGCCTTCCCCGCAGGAGGTACAGGCAGGACTCGAGCACGTCGTCGGCTAGGGCTTCCGGTTCGGCAAGAAGAATCTCGACGGCCAGCATGCGAGCAGCAGGAACGGTCAACGCGGCGAATCCCTGGGTCGCGTTCACTCCCCACCTCCCGTCCAAGCGATCCGAGCCCGGCGAATGAACTCCTCGGTTAGCCGCTGGTAGCAGTCGGTCAGCTCGGCGCTGGGCGTGTACTCCAGCTGCGTTCGCACACGCGCCCGCTCAGCCAGGAACTCTGGATCGGTCATCCTCGTAAGGTCTGGGTCGCTGGTCATCACATGTCCTCGCGTTTGCGACTCGGAGCGCCTCGCTCCGGCCTGCGTTTGGGACGACGGTACGCTTTCAAGCGACGACGTTGCGATGTCGGATGGGGCGTCCTTTAGACGTCTTTTAGGGTGTCGGAATGACGTTGCTTGACCCTGATGCCAGGCGTACGCTGATGCCCATGGCCCCTAACACGGCGCTGCGGCAGGCACGCCTGGCCCTTCGGCTCAGCCAGGACGAGATGGCCGTGGCCATTCGCGATGCCGGGCAACGGCTCGGCACGCCGAACGGCTGCAGCAAGCGGCTCGTGCAGCGATGGGAGGCCGGGCAGGTGACCCTGCCTCGCGCGGTCTACGTCCGCGCTCTG
>JBEKRW010000389.1:0-2722 GCA_049517595.1 Candidatus Cybelea sp.
CAGAGAACAGAGAACAGAGAACAGAGAACAGAGAACAGAGAACAGAGAACAGAGAACAGAAAGCAAGATATCGGAGGACGGGGACGTGAACCGCGCTTGCGTGATCGGGTCGGGGCCGAACGGTCTAGCTGCAGCCATTGTGCTTGCGCAGGCGGGGATGCGTGTCGATGTCTTCGAGTCAGAAGCCGAGCCGGGAGGTGCAACCCGTACCCTCCCACTGACCCTGCCGGGGTTTCTGCACGATTTCGGGTCGGCGGTGCATCCGTTCGCTGTGGGTTCGCCGTTTTTCACTTCGCTGCCGCTTGCGGAGTATGGGCTGGAGTGGATTCACGGCGAGGCGCCACTGGCGCATCCCCTCGACGACGGGACCGCGGTTGTGATGGAGCGCGATCTCGGCGAAACGGAGAGGGCGCTTGGAGTGGATGGCCCGGAGTGGCGGCGCCTCGTCGGACCGGCGGCCGCGAATTGGGGGGACTTCGCGGAGGATACGCTGGGACCGGCCCTGCGCATACCCCATCATCCGCTGCGCATGGCGCAATTCGGGCTGACCGTGGTTCAGTCTGCGAGAGGTTTTGCAAGGAGCCATTTTTCGAGCGAGCGCACCCGGGCGGTCTTTGCTGGGCTGGCGGGCCACTCGATGTTGAGCCTTGACGACCCGCTAACCGCGACCGCGCGCGCTGATCGGCTACTTTCAGTCATTGGGCGGCGCGGTGCAGACTATGCGGAGCATCGATGCGGCCGCGTTTGGCGAGTTGGAGGCTAACAGCGATTTAATTCTCTTCGATACGGCGCCTCGGCAATTGGTTGAGATTGCCGGCGAGCGGCTTCCAGCTTCATACCGGCGGGCGTTTCGGCGATTCCGGCCGGGTCCCGGCGCATTCAAGATCGATTTCGCCTTATCCGAACCGGTTCCATGGCACGCGGCGGAATGCCGGCGAGCGATCACGGTGCATCTTGGCGGCACTCTTGACGAGATCGCCGCGTCGGAGGATGCCGGAGCGCATCGAGGCGCAGATCGAACGCTTTGCGCCCGGATTCCGCGATTGCGTGCTGGCACGCCGCGTGTTTGCGCCGGCCACGCTTGAGGCGATGGACGCAAATCTCATTGGCGGGGATATCGGCGGCGGGGCGTTAAGTTTGAGGCAATTCTTCTTGCGCCCCACACTGCGCGGCTACTCAACGGGCACGCAAAAACTCTATCTCTGCTCTGCGTCGACGCCTCCCGGCGGAGGAGTGCATGGAATGTGCGGCTATCACGCGGCGAAGACGGCGCTACGGAAGCTTCCGGGTTCAGAAAAGTGAGGCGCTCCTCTGATATTCGCAACGCCTTCCCATTGCGAATTGCGGCAAACGGCCAAGCTGGAGTTGGGTGCGCCAGGGTGGAGAAAACTTCCCTCAGGGGCTAAAGCCCATTCTTTAGGCTGTCTCTGAGGCACGGCTGAAGCCGTGCCCTTTCAAAGCCGGATTGATCCCACAGTTATGGGCTCGCGGCTCAGGTCCTCCAGATACTTCCTGAGCGTGCTTGGCGCGTTATCCGCGTGCATAATTCTCCAACGCGTTGCGGCTGGGAATCGTGATGGTGCAGCCATGCTGCGCCACCAGATGGCGATTCTTGAAGATGCTCAGCGTACGCGTGACGGTTTCGCGTGAGGCTCCGATGAATTCGCCAATCTCCTCGTGGGTCATGGACAGACGGCAACGCGCGCTTTCCGATTTCTTCTCCGAGCCATCGCTCCACACCAGCAGCAGGCGCGCCAGCCGCTCGTGCACTGAAGTCGACAGGCCCACCATGCGTAGCTGATCGCAGGCGAGGTTGAAACTGCGGCCGATCTCGCGAGTCACGATAGGATAGACGTCGAGGTGCCGGGCCAGGAATTGCATGAATGTCTGGCGCTCGATGTGCGCGATCTTCGAAGGGTAGGAAGTATCGGCGGTCATCTCATACTCGCCGCCAGAGAGAGTCGCCGAGAGCCCGAGCACTTCGCCCGCTTTGGCGATGTGGAAGGCGAGGCGGCGTCCGTCGCTCGAATTAATGGAGAGCTTGACCTCGCCATCGAGGACGACGTAGATGCCATCGGTTGGCTGGGTCTCATTGAACAGCACCATATTGGATGGATAGGTCGAGGGAGCGAGCAGCGGCTCCAGGTCGGCCAGCGCGGCGGTTGACAATGCCTTGAAAAACTCACCCTTCCGGTAAGAAGGCAGTGGGGTCTCATTCATTCTTTCGCGGTCGTTCTGCATTTCAACCCTCCAGTTCCGTTGAATTGCTTTTGTTGGCCGTGACTTCATCGGCGAGGTACTGCGTCCATGGCGTACCAGCGAGAATGCTGGCTCCTGTTTGGGAATAAATTGCTTGCAGGATCCTGATTCCGCCGGCGTCGGCAAATGTGGTTTCGCGAAGATCGAGGGACAGCTTTCTTTCGTTCAAGCCAGGCGCAGTCTGTTCCCACAAGCGGTCAAGCTCATCGACCCACGGTCCGGCAAGACGTCCTTCCAACTTCAGAACGATTGCTTCCGAATTTTCTTCCACTGTGATTCTCAGCACTGGTTTGGCTCGTCCTGCGCCACGCCCAGTACGAGTGCACGGCGCGTGCCAAACTGGTGACGCAGATCACAATCGCGTCCAAACCATTGACAACAAATAAATTGCTCGGCGAAGGGCATGAGCAGTGGTGATCGGTTGTGACGAAGTGACGAAGACGATATTTCGTCGCGAGACGAA
>JBEKRW010000390.1:0-4096 GCA_049517595.1 Candidatus Cybelea sp.
GAGGGCATAGCGTCGGTTGTTAGATAAACAACGCTAAGGTAGAACTTTCCGTGAACGAGGGGTCAGGCGGGCTGCGGGAGCCGCTCAATGCCGACCCGGTTGACCTCCCGATAGACGGTCGAGCGTCCCAACCCGAGCTGCCTGGCCGCAGCGGTTGGTGACAGGCCTGCTTTCACCAGCTTGATTGCGGCTGCAATCTTATCCGCATCGAGGGGCTGGCGCCCAGGGCGCTTGCCGCGGGCACGGGCTGCGGCGATTCCATCTTTGGTTCGCTCGGCGATCAGCCGTCGTTCAAAGTGAGCGATCGCACCGAACACGTGGAACACTAGCTCGCCGGCAGCCGAGGTAGTGTCGATCTTCTCCTCCAGGCTGAGGAACGCGATCCCGCGGGTCTTCAGCATGGCAACGGTGGCAAGCAGCTCGGCAAGCGAGCGGCCGAGACGGTCGAGACGTACGACGGCCAGAATGTCGCCTTCGCGCGCGTAGTCCAAGAGCGCCGTCAAGCCTGCCCGGTCCATCGAGCGGCCGGAGCGGACATCAGTGAACACCTTGATGGCGCCGGCTTGGGTCAGGCGCATGGTCTGACCGGCGACATCCTGATCGCCGGTCGAGACCCGTGCGTACCCCAGAATGCCGCCCATGCCGTCCACCAACCGACCGTTCTGTGGACAGCGGCACCAGCGCCTGTCCGGCTGTCGGTCTTCCGTCCACAAAATACGTCCACCAAACGATTGGCGTCCACAATCATGATGGACGGTTTCGGGACGGAAG
This sequence comes from Candidatus Cybelea sp., assembly GCA_049517595.1. Classification (GTDB taxonomy): domain Bacteria; phylum Vulcanimicrobiota; class Vulcanimicrobiia; order Vulcanimicrobiales; family Vulcanimicrobiaceae; genus Cybelea. The sequence goes on from JBEKRW010000390.1 coordinate 772, forward strand.
GAGGGATGTATGGCGCGCCGACAACTGCTGACCGACGAGGAGCGCCGGCTGCTGCTGGGTGTGCCTCGTGATCCGGATGCTCTGGCGCGACTTTACACCTTCACAAGATCCGACCAGGACCTTGTGGCGGGGCGGCGCGGTGCCACCAACCGATTGGGCTTTGCCGTGCAATTGGCATTGCTTCGCCATCCCGGCATGGCGCTGGCGCAGATGGATGAACCGGTCGATGTCCTTGTGGACTGGCTGGCGGCACGGCTGGAGATCCGCGCCGCTGTGTTCGCCGAGTATGCCGGCCGACCGCAGACGATGACCGACCACGCGCGCATCCTCGCTGCAACGCTTGGATTGCGACCACCGAGCGCAGCCGATTTGCCCTTCATGATCGAGGCTGCGGCGCAGGCTGCTTGGAGCACCGATCGAGGTCAGCCGATCGCCGCCGGCGTTGTCTCTGCCCTCCGCACTGAGAAGATCATTCTTCCTGCGCCGGCCGTGGTCGAGCGGGCCGCCATTGCCGGCCGCGCCCGAGCCCGCAAGCGCGCCTCGGACGCCCTGCTTGCGGGCGTCTCGAGCGAACAACTCATCGAACTCGATCGACTCCTCACCGTCGATCCGACGACCGGGGCGACGCCACTCGCGTGGCTGAGGAACACGCCGGTCTCGCCGAAGGCGGACAACATCCGAGAGTTGCTCGACCGGTTGCGCTCTGTCCGTGACATAGGCCTCCCTGCCGACGCTGCCGCACAGGTCCATGAAGATCGCTTTCAGCAGCTCGTCCGGGAAGGTCGCATATCGGATGCGCACCAGATCAGTCGCTATGCCGCACACCGGCGGCGAGCGATCCTGGTGGCGACCTGCATCGATCTCGAGACCGGGATCACCGACGCTGTGCTTGACATGGCGGATAAGCTGATTGGCGGCCTGTTTGCTCGGGCAAGGAAGGCCAAGGAACGACGTTACGTGGCCAGCACAAGGGATGTCGGCCGTCTCATGCGATTGTTCCATGACACGATCGCAGCACTCGATGAGGCGCGGAAAAGCAAACGAGACGGCTTCGCCGTTGTCGACGAGGCCGTTGGCTGGGCCAAACTGCTTCGGGTTCAGGCCGAAGTGACCAAGCTCGCCAATCTCGCCGATGAAGACCCCTTGCGAGGTGCTGCTGACCGCTATCTGACACTCCGCAAGTTCGCCCCCGAGCTGATTGAGGCGCTGGAATTCAAGGCAGCCCGGAGCAATGACCCGACCCTTTCAGCGCTTCGGCTGCTGCAAGATCTCAACCGCACCGGCAAGCGCGATGTGCCGGCGGACGCGCCCATGCCATTCCGCAAGGACTGGAAGCTGCTGGTTTCCGAGGAAGGTCGGACAAACCGGCGGCTCTACGAAACCGCCGTGTTCGCCACGCTGCGCGACAGGTTGCGCTCCGGTGACGTCTGGGTCGAACGATCATCCAATTATCGCCGCTTCGACAGCTATCTGCTGCCGCCATCGGCGGTACCTGCAATTGCGGCCGACATGGGCTTGCCCGCAACTGCCGATGAATGGCTCGCAGCACGTGGCGCCGAACTCGACGGTCGGCTGAAGCGCTTCGCCCGGCAACTGCGGCGAGGTGAACTCGAAGGGGTCGAATTGCGTGACGGGCGCCTGCATGTCTCCCCAGTGAAGGCAGCCACGCCGCCGGAGGCCGACGCGCTGGCCGACCGGATCGACGCGATGTTGCCGCGCGCCCGCATTACCGAGGTGATGCACGAAGTCAGTCGCGCGACGGGTTTCACCGCCGCATTCACCAACCTGCGTACTGGCGAGTGCTGCGAGAACGAGAACGCCTTGCTCGCAGCCATCCTGGCCGACGCTTCCAACCTGGGCCTGACGCGCATGGCTGCAGCCAGTCAGGGCGTCACCCGCGACCAACTGTTATGGACCGCCGACGCCTATATCCGCCCGGAAACCTACAAGGAGGCGCTGGCCAGGATCATCAATGCGCACCACGCCTTGCCGATCGCAGCCATATGGGGTGACGGGTCAACCTCGTCGTCCGACGGGCAGTTCTTCCGCTCCGCCAAGCGGGGTGACGCGGCCGGCGAGATCAACGCGCGCTACGGCCATGATCCTGGCCTTAGCTTTTACACGCATCTCTCCGATCAGCACGGCCCCTACCATATCAAGGTGATGTCGGCGACGAGCCACGAAGCGCCGTACGTGCTCGATGGCCTGGTGCATCACGGTACGCAGCTGAACATCGGCACCCACTATACCGATACCGGCGGCGCTTCGGACCATGTCTTCATTCTCTGCCCCATGCTTGGGTTCCGCTACTGCCCACGGCTGCGTGACCTGCCGGATCGGAAGCTGGCCTGCATCGAGCCGGCGTCAAACTATAAGGATCTGCAGCCGCTGCTGGGGCAACGGGTCAAGGTCGATGTCGTCCGCGAGCATTGGGACGAGGCGATCCGTCTGTTCGCGTCGCTGAAGGCCGGCACCGTGGCACCGTCCACGATGTTGAAGAAGCTCGCGGCTTATCGCCGACAAAACCAACTCGACTTGGCGCTGCAAGAAATGGGACGGATCGAGCGCACACTGTTCATGCTTGATTGGCTGGAAAGCCCGGAGCTGCGCCGGCGCTGCCACGCTGGGCTGAACAAGAGCGAACAACGCCACTTCCTTGCCCAGGTCATCTGCACCTTCAAGCAGGGCCGCATCGCCGACCGCGGCATGGAGGCGCAGCAATTCCGGGCCTCGGGGCTGAACCTGGTCATCGCCGCCATTGTCTATTGGAATTCGACCTACATCGCCGATGCTATTACGCACCTGCGCGCCACAGGCGAGGTCGTGCCCGCGGCGTTGCTCAGCCATACAACACCGCTGAGCTGGGAGCATATCGGCCTGTCGGGCGATTTCCTCTGGGACCACGCTGCCGCCACCGCTGCCAGGCGGCGCCCTCTCAACCTCAGCCGCGCCAGAGCCGCCGCGTGATCAGTCTCGTTCTTGGTCCGTTCGACCTTAGCGTTGTTTATCTAACAACCGACGCTATGCCCTCATGCAGGTGTCGGGCAGATAGCTTGCGGCGGTGCCGGGGTTGCTGCCGGGGGCTGGCTTCTGCCGCGATCGCAGCCACTGCACGGCCACCAGGCGGAGGCAGCCAAACGGCAGTGCTATCGCCGCCCCGTCGCAAGACCATGCAGCCAAAGCGCGAGGCCCTGCCCCGAACAGCGCGGGGCCGAGTCGAGCCAATAAAGCGGGGTTGCCGCACGCGTCAGGCTGTTCTTGTAGCGATCGCGTCCGGCCAGAAAATCGTACGCCACCGCCCCCTCGGCGTGCGCCCGTACGATTG
>JBEKRW010000391.1:0-3138 GCA_049517595.1 Candidatus Cybelea sp.
ATACTGCCGCAACTCAGTTTCCTGCAAAGCAGTATCCTGCTCCGAGGTCGATACCCGAACGTAGATTGCGGCTCTCTTTTCCTTCATGGTCATTCATCCTTTACGCTTCCGTTTGACCCAACGCGCCTTCGCAGCATTTCGAGCGATTTGCTTCCGTCGTTTGGCCGAGACTGTTTTCATTCTCACTTTCGCCGACTTTCGCCCCATCGCGGCAAAATAGTCCGACAACTTTCTGTCGATCATTACCAGATTGTATACCAAGCCGCTGAGCATTCCTGGCAGCAGCCAAGCGCCCATTTAAGACGTTAACGCCAGAACGTCGCGAAGGACAAACAATGAATTCTGGTCTCGGGCCTTGTCCTAAAATCAACGTGGTCGGGGTCTGGCGTGACCGTGGTGAAGACTTTGGGGCCGGATTAGGGGTTTTCCCCAACCTCCACACGATACCCTGTTTCTAGCCTTGTTGCCCAGAACGGTACGCGTTCAAAATTTAATACTGTGGGAAATGGTTGGAGGTTTAAACTGGCACCGTTCGTGACGAGAGGCGGTGCTGTATGACTCCGACCGAACCGAGGGCGGCACTCCGAGTTCTTCTAGTGGATGACGACGGTGCCGTTCGCGCCATGATGAATGAAGGACTTCAACGCAAGGGATTTGAAGTCTTCACTGCCTCCAGCGTGACCGAAGCTCTGGCATACATTACTACCCAGAGCTTTGACGTACTCATTACCGACCTGCACATGCCCGATCCGGGGGACGGTTTTACGGTGGTCTCGGCGATGCGCCACTCCCAGCCCAACGCACTGACCATGCTGGTCAGCGGTTACCCCGACGTGCAAGGCGCCATGGCCGCCATCCTTCTAGAAGCGGACGAGGTTGTGGTGAAACCGTTCGAGATCGGGCGCTTTACCGAACTCGTCCGAGAAAGAACCCTCAATCGCAAACCTACGAAACGGTGGGGCAAAGAGAGAGTGGCCGTGATACTGCAACGGTGTTCCAGCAGTATCGTCGAAAACTGGTTGGCGCGGACGAAGCAGAGCGGTGATCTAAACTGCCTTCCGCTGAACGATGAGGAGCGCACCGGACATCTCCCTAAGTTGGTTGAAGACCTGTCTCTCCGCCTGACCCAGTCCAGCGCAACCACGAAGGACAGTGATGCCATCTTCTCCGCTGCCGCCGTAGCCCATGGCAAGCTGCGATATCTGCAGGGCTACACTCCCGCAATGCTGGTGCATGAATCACGAATACTCCAAGTGACCATTTTCGGGACGTTACAGAGCAATCTGAATTTTCTGGATTTCAGCCTGCTGTTACCCGATGTCATGACTATCGCGGACGAGGTGGATGCACAGTTGACGCAGTCGATGGACAGCTACACGAAACTCATGCGGAAATCGATGGCAGCGTAGTCTTCACTCTTGCACGTGTGCTCGGCAAATCGGACGAGAAGTGCTTTCTTGCGCCTCGGCAACCGTCTTCATTGCGTCCATGGGGAACCTTGAACTAGCGATTGCAAATGGTGCGGGTACCGACTGCCGGGGACTGTTCCGAGCCGTTTGACCACCCGAACATTCCGCTTTTTGCATGTCTAACGCCGTGGGAGCTAAGTTTTCTTCCACTCGGTCATGGACCGTAACTCATCCATGATTTCCTTGACCCTCTGCTCGCGTCTCGCGTGCTCGTTCATTGCGTTGTAGTCTGCTCTTGGTGTTTGCAGGTACGCCAGATTTAGCTTCTGGATTTCAGATTTCGTGCCTTAGCGCCTCAGCCCGTTCCTTGATAGCCGCATTCATGAAGCTAAGATTATATCTTCGTCCCGAATCCAACCTCGATGTGGGGAAGGTCGAGCGCAATGTATTCGTCCTCGAAATCTGCGAGTGCCCGCTTCGGACTTCCGAACCGGAATTGCGCTTTCCCTACCCTCCAACGGAGACTCCGTTTAGACCCAAGCTTGGAGGATTTCACCCCGGTCGGACCCAGACTTGTTGTTGGTGTGATTCTCGGTGTGATGGCCCACTCGTTCACCTCGGAAAATCTGAAATCAGCAAGTTGCCCGCGAGGGGATTTGTTTTGGTGATTGATTCGACGCAGGGCTTCAACGTATAGGAAAAACAAAAATCCATTTCGTAGGACCGAATGGGCTACGTCTGCGCTGGCGTCGTGGTCTAACTGACAGCCGGAATGACCGTCAGAACTGACAGGAAAGTGCGGGTATTTGAGGAGAACTGAATTAGCTCAAATCCGGAGCGAGCATTGCAGTGATCTGAACACCTGTTCTGGGCCTTCTGTCTGACGAAATCGCTGGTATTAGAGCCCGGCGGCACGTTCGGTAGTGGCTAGTGATCTAGACACGAGGTTTTAGTCGACCAACCCAGCGCATCCGTTGGCCGCGGCGATCAATGAGGGGGTCTACTCCAAAGTCCCTTCGCAGTGAAAATGCCCAACCCAGTCGTCGTGGACGACATCGTTTCTGTTGTCCCAAAAGCGCAAATACAGCGGCCGAGGTCTGGGCTTTTGAGCGAGGCGACAGCAGCCCGAAGTAGCGAATTCCATGTCGGTAACGGTCGGGAACGTGTTCCGCCAAAGTGGCGACGAATTCCTCCGGTGTGCATGAGATGTGCACCCGCCGCTTCTGAATCTTATCTTTGGTCCAGAACTGGACTTCTCGATCCATGATCTTTGTGAAACGATATTGAGCAATTGGTGGCCGCCGAACGTACCGGCCTGCGTAGCGCAAGAAGTGTTCCTTCGACGCGAAGTGGTCAATATCGATGCTCCACCAACGTTCATATTGCTGCTTCAAACGGGGTCTTAGCTTCCGAGGGCTCAGATCCGATGTCAGTACCTTCGCTTCCAGTGCCGCTCTGAGGTAAGTGATCACCGCGAAGCGCCACATACGCATCAGCTTGCCCTTATCCTCATGCTCGTCGAAGACCAGGCTGTGAACCCAGCGACCTTCCGATTCCTGCAGACCGCCGGCAGACACTAGAATATGTAGGTGAGAATTGAAATTCAGACGTGCTCCGAAGGAATGGGGTATCACGATAATCGGCACGCGAACGCCATACTTAAGCTTCGCCCATTGTTGGATCACAGCAGCTCCCAGCGTGGGCACATCATGGAGAAGATGGCGGTTCT
>JBEKRW010000392.1:0-4359 GCA_049517595.1 Candidatus Cybelea sp.
CCGCTCCGGAGGGCAGCCCCGCTTCCTCCGTCAACCAACGGATGACCGCCAGCTCCAGCACCGTGGCCGCCGGGGCCTGATCAAAGGAATCCATCGACTGATTCAATCCGGAAATGACGACCTCAGCCGCTAACGAAGCAATTAGAGGCGGGCAATGCAGATGGGCGATGGCGTTGGGATGCGTTACAGCGACCGAATGCGCAACGATTGTCCGGACTCTACTGAGAACCTCATCGACCGGCGATCCATGTCGCGGTAGAACGTCCCACTTAAGCAGCGCAGCCAGTTCCGCCGGGCTCTTTCCACTGTACGGTTGAGTTGGAAAGGCATCCAGCAAAGCCTCGACTGCTCTCGCAATACTCTCGCGATAGGCTGCCGAGTTTTTCGGCGTCAGGAACTCCTCGGCAAATCCTAACGCCGGCATCTTTGGCCCGCGATAATAGATTTGTCTGGAATCGCCGCAAGCGCATACCCATTGACTTGTCGGTGAACTAAATCGGAAGGGTCAACTGTCCCGCGGGCCCGGTCTTTCATAGAACCTCTGCAACCGGGTGATTATCCGTTCTCTCGATCCGAGGGTCAAGCAGTGAATTCTGATCCCGTTGTCACTCCACAGCCACGTCGCCTTCTCATTCCGAGGAGCGAAAGCGCATCTTCACCTCGGAATTTTCAAGCCCAGGTCGCCGTCATATTGCCGGATAACCCCGTAGCATTCGCAGGCTGAGTTTTCAAGTTTCTTGCGGTTTACAATCTCCACTGAACCGCGGACGTACTGGATAAGCTTTTTCTTCTGCAGAGCGCCAGCTGCGACGCTCACGGTCGGTCGATCCGTACCTAACATAGTTGCCAGAAAATCATGAGTGATGGGCAGCGACCCTGAATCTACTCTGTCCTGCGTCATCAACAGCCACCTTGCAAGGCGCTGCCCGATATCGTGCAGCCGATTGCATGCTGCTGTCTGCGCAATCTGCATACTCCTGACTACAGCATAGCGGCTCAACATCGATTTCAGGTGTGGAGAGGACTCCAACGTGTTCTGCAGCGCTCCGACCTCGATCCGAAATCCGTCCCCGGTGATTTGCACGATCGCTTGAAGCGGACTCCTGCTCAAGCCAACAGCTGCCAGTGTTCCCGTGAAGCCCTCATTCCCGACTATGCCGGCTTCGGCGGTTCTTCCATCTTTCATTACCACTACAAGAGAAATCAAACCGCGATTCGGGAAATATGCAAATTTTAGTTTTTCACCCGCCTCGTGAAGGACTAGATGGTTGGGCAAGCTGACGTATTCGAGATGAGGACGCAGTGAGCGATAGTCGCTATCCGGGGTCGATAAAAGTATGAGACTGCTGACTGGTTTTCCTTCAGTATTCGTCCGCTCGCCGGAATGTACGAGTGGGAGATCTTTACCTTCCATAAACCATCCTTCACCTGATAGCGTGTTGTGCTTAATCTCCGGGAAAAGATCTTGACTCATTCCCCTTCGATGTAGCTGTCAACTGATACTTCCGCGTGCGCTCGCCATCCAGCGCGTAGCAGAGCTTTTCAATCAGGATCATCAGCTTCGCTGAGTCCATTTCTTTACTGGCATGTTCTGCGATGGATTGCCAGCCTTCATCTCCCTGGGTGTGGGCCATAACTGAATTCCTTTTTCACGACATAGCAAAGTTATCTTGGAATCAAATCTGGGTCTGAGCAATAAGGCACATTTCAGCAGAGAGCAGGTGGCACCGAACGCGCTCGGGCAGGCGCAGCGGGCCGTTGGACGCACCGAGGCTGGCAAAGAAAACTTAGCAATCCACACTTCAACAAGCCCGGAACCGCGCGTGCGTACAAACAAGAACGTTTCATCTATGTAGGATGACCGACAGACAAATCAAAATTAGCGCAGATAGACTCCGCCCATCCTCTTATCATCTTCGACCGCGCGCGAGCTGGTCGAAAATTTTCTCTGCAATTAAGCCGTACGCCACTGCGAAAGGAGAAGCTAAATGGCGCACCGGAACCTTTCATTTCTTAGGAGTACGCGGATACTCGTTGGCAAGCGGCGGAAGAGGCACATATGAGCCGCAAGTTGGTGTGGATTGAGAAAGAGCGTTTTCGGGGCTTTGGTTGCTCCGAATGTGACTGGCGGTTCAGACCTTCTGGAGCGCCTACCGGCAATTCTTTCGATGAGATGCTGCGCAGCTTCGAGTTGCAGCGGGACAAGGAGTTTACCTCTCATGTTTGCTCTGACCACGTCCCCAAAAAGGCTAGGTAGCCACTGCTGGCAACGCAGCGACAGAAGAGGCCACGAGCCTGAACCTGTTATGGATCAACGATGGACGCTGAAGAGACGAGGAAAGCGAGAGTAGCCGCCTTGCAGGCTGAGATAGACTTCATCCATTACGCCAACGAACTGTATTGGCGACAGGCGAACCCCAGCAGCGCAGCCAAGGCAGACTATTTCCGCAGGCAGAATCGGTTACAAGAAATCCGGAGCGAACTTGCCAAATTACAAGAGCATTAGGCATGCCTGCAGCGGGAGCGGCACTCTCTGGATTTCCTCCTAAGCCATTCTCCATACGGCAGACACGTTTAGCGAGCCGCCGCAACCCCGCCATACTTCTCCAGCCACTTCAACTCTTCCCGCACCTTGATTTTCCCGTGCCACGGATTCTTATCGAGGTCATGCCTTCCTCGAAAAAATCAACAGCATGAAAATAGATGTTGTCAAAGCTGGCGCCGTCGTTGCCTCGGTAGTTAGTTGATCGCATACGTTCAAGCGATATTCCCCGGTACCCCATGTACTACTGGCCATCTTCGAATAGCCCGCCAGTCGCCGCTTTTGCTGTCCTTGCGAAGAAGCCACTCTGGACCTCCGTTTCTTGACGAAGCACCAGCTCCCAACTAAGGTCTCGTTAAGAAATCTCTAATCTTTCAGCCTGCGGACAGCAATCAAAGGAGCCCGTCCTATGCAATGGCGAAGAACAATAGCGCTTGCGTTTGCGTTGATCACCGTGAGTTTCGCCGGTCAGGGACCAAAGGATCCTGGGCCTAGGCCCGGCCCCGCCGGAGCTGGAGGATTCTATCCAACCCTGAATGCGGCCGAGCAAGCAGCGTTCGCCAACGGAATTTCTCAGTTCATCGAAGATGAACCCGTGCCTGATGTTCCCCAAGGCAACGGAGGGCTTGGGCCCGGATTCAATAGCACCAGTTGCGGCTCGTGTCACTCTCAGCCCGCTACCTTAGGGACCAGTCCGAGCCCGTCGAGCCCTCAGGTTCCACAGCCAAATCCGCAAATTGCGGCCGCAATGGAAATGGGAGCCACCAACAGGATCCCATCATTTATTACGCCGAATGGTCCGGTGCGAGAAGCCAGATTCATCCTTAATCCCGATGGAACTCTTGACGGTGGAGTACACAATCTGTTTTCGATTGCGGGCAGGACCGACGCTCCGGGTTGCAATCTAAAGCAACCGGACTTCAAAGCCCAGTTGGATGTCAGGAACGTGATCTTCCGCATTCCGACGCCGCTCTTTGGCTTGGGGTTGGTCGAGAACACTCCCGATTTCGTATTGAAGTCAAACCTGGATCGCACGGCCGACAGTCGGCGCGAACTGGAAATCGGAGGAAGGTTCAATCTTAGCGGCAATGATGGAACGATTATGAAATTCGGCTGGAAGGCACAGAACAAGTCTCTCACCATTTTTGCCGGCGAAGCCTATAACGTTGAGATGGGCATTAGCAACGACGTAATGCCGAACGAGAGAAACCTGGTCAAAGGCTGCGTGTTCAATCCCACCCCGGAAGATTCGCATGCCCAGGCCGGTGGTTCCGATGTTGACGCCTTTGTGGACGCGATTCGGCTGTCTGCCCCCCCAACTCCGGCGCCCTCTGCGTCTGCCGTTGAGGCCGGGCGCCAGGAATTTGACAGAGTCGGATGCGCGTTGTGTCACTCTGAAGCTCTGACTACTTCCCAATCATTCAACACCGGAATGAGCTTCGTCGAGTATCATCCGTTCTCCGATTTTGCCTTGCACCACATGGGCACCAACCTGGCGGACGGGATCAACCAAGGAATGGCCACTGGGGACGAATTTAGAACCGCTCCGCTGTGGGGCATCGGTCAGAGACTGTTCTTCCTGCACGACGGTAGAACCTCGGATCTGTTAGATGTGATTAACCAGCATGCCTCTCCCGGATCTGAAGCGAATCAAGTAGTGCGGAGGTTTCGCAGTCTTTCAACGACAGAGCAGCAATATCTTCTCAACTTCTTGAGATCGTTATGAGCGCGCCGGAGGAGGTAGCGACGCTACGCAAGCGTCGGGCGAGGACTAGGGAGCAACATCTCGCTGGCTTCTGGCCGCTAAAACTGCGGGG
>JBEKRW010000393.1:0-3823 GCA_049517595.1 Candidatus Cybelea sp.
GGCCGCAAGCCCCGCATCCGTTAAGCAGGGCTGATCGGAAGCAGCCAGGAGACATTCATAAGTACCCATCGAGTCGGCCACGCGGCCCGGACCGATCGCGCCAACTCCCAACGCACCGCAGGGTTGATCGTGCCCTCCCACTACAACAATTGTGTCTGCTGAGAGACCGAGTTCATTGGCGCCGGCCCCATTTAATTTTCCGGCAATCGTTCCCGCAGGTACGGGGATGGGCAGGCATTCGGCGCTTAGTTCAGTGGCGGCGAGAATCTCTTCGGACCAGCATCTCCGCCGTATATCGAAGGCCAGATATCGGGAGGCCAGGGAGTAATCGATATACGCGGGTAGTCCTAATCGTGTAAGAACATACCCAATCACGCTAAGGAAGCGGGCCGAGGAAGCGAAAATGTCTGGCCGATGCTTTCGCAGCCAAAGAAACTTTGGAATCGGATACATGGGATGAACGACCTGGCCGGTAATTTCAAAAAGCTGCTTTTTTCCAAATGTTTGGTCGAGCCAAACGGCCTCTTCTGTGGAGCGATTGTCCTGGTTGAGGATGGCGGGAGCGGTAGCCTGGTTACGCCCATTTACCAGCACGAAAGTTTCACCGTGCGAATTCAAGCACAATGCCCGAACAGGATCAGAAAGTCCCTTCGATACCGCTTGTGAACAATGACACACCGCCAGCCAAAAGCGCTCGGGATCTATCTCTGCGTGCGCAGGAGCGGGAAACTCTGGTGCGTACGCGCAAGCGTGCTGGCTAAGGATTTCACCCGTCGGCGCGAATACCACCGCTTTGCATCTACTCGAACCAATATCAATAGCGAGCAAACTCATGAGGTTTTAGATTCCCGCTTGCTCTTACCGCAAGCGTGTTCATCCAAACTGCCCGGACAGGCTACGCCTTCCCAAGGCAAACCATGCGCGGCGGAACTCCTCACGCTTCGTCAAGAGCAGCACGCGCCTGTTCTAAAAATGAGGTCATGTTGTCGGCTTGGAAAACATTGCGGCCGAAAAAGACACCTGCTGCTCCCGCAGCGGCAACTTCACGAACCACATCAAGTGCGTGTTTATCCGATGCATGACGACTCCCACCCAGCACCAGGATTGGTATCGGACATTTTTCTACCACCGATCGCATCGAGCTTATATCCCCGCTGTAGTCGGTCTTAACAACATCCGCGCCAAGCTCGATTGCCATCCGAGTGTGCAGGTTCAGCCACTTGGGATCGCCTGGATTCTGCACATCCTTTCCGCGTGCAAGAGATTCAACAATCAGCGGAATTCCAACTTGTTCACACTCGCGCGCGACTTCGGCGTTGCGAGTGATCTCCTTCATCTCGAATTCCGCATCGCCTGTACCTACGACGAGATAGGTGAGAACAGCGTCTGCTCCGTGTCGTAACGCTTCCTCGGGGCGGGCGAGAAGGGAGCTGTGCAGCGCGCCTGTCCCGTTTTGCCCAATCGCAGACCAAACAGTTGTCCAATCCAGACGGGCGATTAGAGCCGGTATGGTGCCGACGATTTTCGTGTTGGCAAATTGGCGGATGAGCCCAAGGTTCAAAAGCAATGCATCGACTTTGGCTTGAGCAAACTGGCGAATCTTTCCTAATGGGTCCTCAGTTCCGGGAATCGGCCCGAGTACCAATGCATGATCGAAAGCCACTACCAGGGCTCGCCGTTCCGAGGCTCCAAGCAGCCGACTCAACCGAATGTTTTTGCCGCAATCGCTCACAGCTCCTCACCCTCGCTGCGTTCTAGACGGCCTCAAATTATCTTGCAGGTGAGCGATTGTCAACTTATTTTGTTCGTATGTGATCTTTTATGTGGCATTTGTCGCAATTCTTGCAATTCCGCAACAATGACTTCAACACCGGCTTTCCGCATGCCCTTAATGTATTTTAGATCGGTGCCGGAGTCGGTTACGAGGATGTCGATATCCGCCACGGGACCCACATACGCGAAGCTCTGAGTACCAAACTTACTGTGATCCGCTAAGGCGATTCTCGTCTTCGCAGCTCTCGTAATCATCTTCTTGATCTGTGCCTCGGCATGGTTTGCGGTTGAGACTCCATACGAAAGATCGATTGCGCTCACTCCCAGAATCGCTTTGTCCAAACGAATCTCTGAGAGCGCACGCTGTGCCCATTCTCCAGAAAAGTAGAACGTGTCTTTTTGAAGATCGCCACCCGTACAGAGGACGGTGACGCCTGAACTCCTTTGCAACTGGCAAACAATCGTCGGAGAGTTTGTCACTACGGTCAGCCGATTCCGCTGATGTAAGCCGCGGGCAAGCTCATATACCGTGGTGCTTCCCTCAAGAAACACGGTCTCTCCATCAAGCACTAAATGTTCGGCCGCGCGAGCAATCGCTTGCTTTTCGACGCTGTGGCTATGCGACAAGGTTTCGTAGGAAGGTTGGAAGTTTGTGCTGGACATGCGGGAAACCGCTCCCCCATGAGAGCGGACCAATACGCCATCCTCCTCCAACGCTGCCAAATCTCGCCTGACCGTCACGGCGGTAACTCCCAAAGCGGCGCAGAGGTCAGAAGCGGTAATAGTGCGTTGACGGGAAAGCATTTCCTGAATGCGAAATCTACGCTCTTCTGCGAGCATACTTTTGCGCTCTCCTGTCGCCTCAATGTAGTGCGGATCAGTCGTTCCGCGGAGCCAATTGTATTTGCGATGCGAACGATTCGTATCGTAAGAAATGTACCACCGGGAGTCACAATCGATCAAAAACAAACAATCCAATTGACAAACGAGCAGGCTGTCGGTAGATTCGCGCAATTGTAAAAAACTCTTACGACTTTGCCCGCCTATGCCAGTGAAAACTGAGACGCATCCCCACCTGACGCGCGCCTTCGGCTTGCTTCCTGCCACGGCCCTGAACATGGCCAATATGGTGGGCATTGGGCCTTTCATCACAATTCCCCTACTGATGGCGTCCATGGGCGGCCCGCAATCGATGCTGGGCTGGCTGACGGGTGCGCTCATCGTAATTTCCGATGGTCTGATATGGAGCGAGCTGGGGGCCGCGTTGCCGGGCTCGGGCGGTAGCTACCATTTTCTTCGCGAGGCGTACGGCCATCAAAGTTGGGGTCGCTTGATGGCTTTTCTTTTCATCTGGCAATTCGTTTTGAGTGGGCCGTTGGAAATCGCATCCGGAATGATCGGATTCGGCAACTACTCAACATATCTCTGGCCAGGACTCAGCGGGCGAGGTCAGCAATACGTAGCGGTTGCCGCGGGTTTGGTTGCTTTGTTCCTCTTGTGCCGAAAAATAACAGCCTTAAGCAAGATCACGCTCACATTGTGGATTGGTACGGTACTGGCGATGGCAACCGTCATCGTCACGGGCTTACCTCGCTTCAATGCCCGCCTGGCATTCGATTTTCCTCCAGGCGCAATGGCGTTTAATCGTGGCTTCGTGCTCGGTCTCGGCAGCGCTACCCTGATTGCCGTGTACAACTATCTCGGATATTACGACGTGTGCTACATCGGCGACGAAGTGCAGAATCCTTCCTATGTGGTGCCGCGATCGATTCTGTTTTCGCTGGCGATCTGCTGTGTAGGGTACCTCGTGTTGCATCTCACTTTGATCGGAGTCGTGCCATGGCGCGAAGGAATTCATTCGAACTTCATCGTTTCCGACTTCATGGAGCGCCTGTACGGCAGGGGCGCCGCAATCGCGGTAACAATTTTGATTCTCTGGTCTGCCTTCGGCTCTGTGTTCGCGTTGCTTCTGGGTTATTCGCGAATACCTTATGCAGCGGCGATTGACGGCTATTTCTTCCGCCCGTTTGCGCAGTTGCATCCTACAAAA
>JBEKRW010000394.1:0-3078 GCA_049517595.1 Candidatus Cybelea sp.
CCCTGCAACTCCGGAATCAGATCGCTGGGTTTCGAAACGTGAAACGCCCCCGCCGCAATAAACAAGATATGATCCGTGCGCACCATGCCGTACCGCGTGTTCACGGTAGTGCCTTCGACAATCGGCAGAATGTCGCGCTGCACGCCCTCGCGCGAAACATCCGGACCGTGCCCGCCCTCGCGCCCCGCAATCTTGTCGATCTCATCCAGAAACACGATGCCCGCATTCTCCACGCGATCGATCGCCGTCCGCGTCACCTGATCCATATCGATCAACCGCTGCTCTTCTTCCTGAATCAGATATTCGAACGCCTCATTCACCTTCATCTTTCGCTTCTTCGTCCGCGCCCCAAAAATATTCGGCAGCATGTCCTTGATGTTGATGTCCATCTCCTCAACACCCTGCGCGCTCATAATTTCAAAAGTAGGAAAGTTGCGCTCGCGCACATCGATCTCAACCTGCTTCTCGTCAAGCTTGCCTTCCCGCAACTGCTGCCGCAATTTTTCCCGCGTCCGCGAAGAAGACTCCACCAACGCAGTATTCCCATCAATCACAACCCCGCCAGCAGTAGTAGTCTCGGCAGGTCTCGCCGGCGGCGAAGGCGGCAACAAAATATCCAGCAACCGCTCCTCCGCATTCAGCTCAGCCTTGTCAGCAACATCCTCCAACTTCTCCTCACGCACATTATCGATAGCAATCTCGACAAGATCCCGCACCATCGACTCCACATCCCGCCCCACATATCCAACCTCAGTAAACTTCGAAGCCTCCACTTTCAAAAACGGAGAATTCGCCAACTTAGCCAACCGCCGAGCAATCTCAGTCTTGCCAACCCCAGTAGGCCCAATCATCAAAATATTCTTGGGCATCACTTCTTCGGCGAGCTCTGGCGTTAGCTTTTGACGGCGCGTGCGGTTGCGCAGCGCAATGGCGACAGCCCGCTTAGCGGCTTTCTGCCCGATGACGTGTTTATCAAGCTCAGCTACGATTTCACGCGGAGTGAGTTCGTCCAGCGCAAGCTGTTCTTCTTCGGCGGTGCTGGGTAAATAGATAGCCATAAATATTTAGCGGACGGACGAAGGCGTCCGTCGCTCCACGAGCTACAACTCCTCAATCGTTACCGCATCATTTGTATAGATGCACATCCGGCCGGCAATCTTCATCGCCTCTTCGGCAATTTTGCGCGCCGGAAGTTCGGTATGAGCGGCCAGCGCCTGCGCGGCGGCCTGCGCATACGGACCTCCGCTGCCGATCGCAGCCACTCCGCCATCCGGCTCGATCACGTCGCCTTGTCCACTCAGCAGAAACGTCTGCTCCTTGTCGCATACCAGCAGCAGCGCTTCCAAATGCCGCAGATATTTATCCGTGCGCCAATCTTTTGCCAACTCCACGGCGGAGCGTCCCAAGTTGCCGTGATACTGCTCCAGCTTCGCCTCGAAGCGGCTGAACAAGGTGAACGCGTCGGCGGTCGAGCCGGCAAAGCCGGCAAGAATCTTGTCGCTATAGAGCCGGCGAATCTTCTTCGCCGTATGTTTAATCACGGACTCGCCAAGCGTAACCTGGCCGTCGCCGGCCAGCACCACGCTGCCGTTGCGCCGAATGGATAGAACTGTGGTGGAACGTATCAGACGTTTCGTAGGCATGAGCGCAATTCTTGATTATAGCAGTGCAAAAGATGAAGACTCGTATGCCCTGCCGCGAAGCCCGGCGTCATCCCGAGCGGAGCCGTTCTTCAGGCGAAGCGAGGGATCTCGTGCGCCACTGTCGCCTGTTGCCCGGGGGCATGGGGGTGCCCCATTTCTCGCATCCTCTTGCGAGAAGCGGGGATTCCCACGATGAAGCCGGCCGATAAACGACAGCCCCAGAAACCGTGTCAAGACCCCCAAAGCCGCCAATTTCCCCAACTAACTGAAAGCACTCACAAAATATTTCCCAAAACCTGTCCCTTTCCCCCACTCCAAATTGCTATACTGAAAGTATAGGCATAAAACTTTAGGAAAACGAGGCGCGGCCCCAGGCCGCGCCTTTTCTTTTGGAGACAAGAACCACCAGGCATGGACCACTGGAAAAAATTCAAAAGCTTCAAGCAGCGAGGAGAGTGGGTCGAACTCCGCTTCATGGCCACCGCCGCCGAGCGCGGCTTCTGCGTCCTAAAGCCCTGGGGAGACACTCGCCCCTATGACATAGGCATCGACCACGGCTCCAACTTCCTCCGCGTGCAGGTAAAATCCACCACCTGCCGCACCGGCACCGGATACTTCTGCCAGTTCAAGCCCCACTACCTAAAAAAGCAGGACTACACCCTGGCCCAGCTCGACCTGTTCGCCGCGTATGTAATCCCAGTCGCAACCTGGTACATAATCCCAGCCGCCCTGCTCCTCGGCGAAGTACGCAAATCCGGCATCATGCTCCACCCCGTCGAGCCGCTCAAGAAAGACCGCTACAGCTACGAAGCCTACAAAGAAGCCTGGCCCCTGCTCTATAAGAGCCGGAGGGCTCTGCTCGAGCGGATAAGGCAACCCTGCGGACCGGTGAGGAGATGAGATTTATCGCTCCCATCAGTCGCGTCCCATTCGTGACCAGGTGGTAGGACTCTCCGCCTTCGTCCGCCCACGCCGCTAACCAACGGCTTACCTAGGCTGGGACTGTCGCGAACTTGTTCGGATTGGGGACACGCCATGTTACGAAACTCGAATAACAGGCGGAAATGTCTTGACCAGGGGCGGGTTGCGAGACAGAATTGTACTTCCGCGCTCAGAAGGGCGATGCCCGGGTACCGCGGATTCCCCAACCGGGCCGCGCGAGTTAATCGTTACCGGATGGAAACAACGCCCGTTGCTGAGGAGGCCAATGTTACCGAACCCGCTTCCCCTTGGATGGGTAATCGCCTTCACTGCCTCGGGGGCAATTGTGTACTGGTGCAAATGGGGGCCAAATAAACTTAGGGCATTCGCGCTCGTCGAGTGACCCGAGGAGAGCGAGGGAGTCGAACCCTAGTGAATGGTAAGCCGCTCGGCGGTTTCGCGGACCGCGTCCAGTACCCCACTGGCAACACCCTCCTAAACGCCGCCCGCGACA
>JBEKRW010000395.1:0-2693 GCA_049517595.1 Candidatus Cybelea sp.
TTCGGGGTTCTTTTTTCGTGTGTAGTATTCCACCGGCGGAGATCAAACTTAGTTCTCGCGCAGACTCTAAAGGGCTAGCTCTACCCGAACATCGCAAAATTGCAACTTTTTCAGCAGCCTGTTAGGACGCAACGGTCACGACTGGGCCCTGATGGCCCCATACCCGTTCTGCGAAACAGGCCCGAAGCGGGAGCCGGGCGCTATCGAGTTGGCGTTGCCGGCGAGAAGCCTCTTCCCACTTTGCCGTCCGGCGACGTAGAGTAAACACGATGGAACTGCGCAAAGATCCCATCACGCGCTCGTGGGTCATCTGCGGCGACGAGCCTGAAGCGGGTAGCTCGGCTACTTCGTTCTGCCCATTTTGCCCTGAGTCCGGCTTGCCGCTACAGGTGGTGGCGACGTCGCCGACGGTGAACGGCGGTCCGTGGTCGGCGCGGGCTGTGGTGCATCCGCGGCCGCTCTACGGCATTGATGGCGAGCCCGGACGATCGGGTAATGGGCTCTATGACACCATGCGTCCAGTGGGCGCGCACGAAGTGATTGTGGAGAATGCCCGCCACGACCGGCATTTGTGGAACGCCGATGATCGCGAGATTGAAGAGTACCTGGCGCTGTGCGGACAGCGCATCCAGGACCTGAAGGGCGATTTACGGTTCAAGTACATCAGCGTGTTCAAGAATTACGGCAGCATGTCGGGGCAGGAGTTCGATCATCCGACTTCGGAGATCGTAGCCACGACATTTGTGCCGCGGCGCGTGCTGTATGAGTTGCGCGCCGCCCGGGAACATTATCGCGTGAAGGAGCGCTGCGTCTTCTGCGACATTCTGCATCAGGAGCAGGAGCAGAAGCTGCGCATGGTGGAAGTGCGCGGCGAGTATATGGCGAGCTGTCCTTACGCGCCGCGAGTTCCGTACGAAACCTGGATTGCGCCCCGCAATCACGAAGCGTATTTCGAGCGGACGGCGTTGAAGTCGGGCGCCATGCGCGATTTCGCTGCGCTGCTGCGGCGGACGCTGTTTCGCATCCGGACTATCGCCGACGGCTTCCACATGGTGCTGCACACCTCGCCTAACACGGTGCACCGCTCGGAGACCCTGGGTTTCTGGAAGACCATTGAGGACGATTACCACTGGCACCTGGAGATCCTGCCCATCCTCGGCACCAAGGCGAAGTCCTACACTTTCAAAGAGGTGTACTATTCGCCGGTTAGCTCTGAGACCGCGGCGGCAATTCTGCGGGAGCGGCCGACGGAGTAAGAAGCGACGAGCTTCGAGCCACGAGCGAACCAGCCGTCGCGGTATTGTCAGGAAATGCTTGGCACCTCCGATTTCAGTACCGATGACGAAGTTCAATCAAGGGAGTTGCTTTTAGCTCATGGCCGTAGCTCATAGGTAACATGACCATCCGCCGCCTCAAGACTTACACCGGACAGACGGGCTACGTTTATCAGTACTACTTCGTGGGCAAGCGGGCGGCGCTGGAGAGCGATGCCGAGGCGCCGGCGACGGAGTACATCTTTGACGTCAGCGCCGATCGTAAGACAACTTTCGCGGTCAGCATCTTTCTGAAGCCGCAGGCGCTGGCGGAGTGGGCCGCCGTCCGAGGCCGCAATCTCAGCGAGCCCGAACAGTATGCCGCAGCAAAACTTCGCCTGACCCAGGGCTTCGATGAAATCCCCAACATGCTGCATGACGGGCGACGTCTGCGCCTGGATTCTCACCTGTTGCTCGCACTGCTGGAGTCCATCGGAGTTGACTAACTGGTTAGTTAAAACGTGACGCAGACCTAACTCCGGCTGCGGATCGGCGTCTAAACCTTAGGCGGCAACAATTACGGCACGCGTACCAGCCTGGTTGCTGTACATGACAGTGGATCCGGCCCATAATTAGCCAGCTACTCGGGGTGAGATGGCAATATTCGAGCAAATGCCGCAGCCGGAGCGCAAACGACGGCGCCTTTCGATCCTACTGTCGTTCGCGGTGCAGGGCGCGCTCCTCCTGGCGCTTCTTTACTGCGCTGCTCCCATCTTCGTAACTCCATCGGAGGTCGATTTCGGCATCCCGCATTCGTCGGGCTCGCGATCGATTGTTTATCTGGCTCCGGTAGGCCCGGAGCAGGCCAGCCCGCCGGCAACTCCGCCGCGGCTAACCGTGAAAGCTTCGCTTCCGGCGAAACCGAAGCCGCCCAAGTCCGAACCGAAGCGCGAACAATCCGCTTCCACCGCCGACAACGCCCCCGACGAGACCGCGCGTGGTGGATCCCCCTTTGGCCGAGTACCTGGCTCGCCGCTGACTGGCGACGAGGTGGTACCCGCCTTCCCGGACGTTTATCCCGATCCTCCCATTTCCCGCGCCGATCTGCCGGCGGGAATACAAGGCGACGTGATCGTGGAAGTCACGATCGACCCTCGCGGCGATGTCGTCGAGACCAAGCTAATCCAGGGCATCGGTTACGGCGTCGAGCAGAAGGTCTTGCAGGTATTACAGCGATGGCACTTCCATTACCCAACCAACCGCCGAACTCCCTCTAACCTCCGGTTCCGAATGTACTCACGCCGTGTGACATAGATCACAGGTCCGAGTGATGTCCATACTCGGCCTCTACGGCCTTCCCGCTATACTTATCGCAGCACAACGGGTTAGCGTGACCGTCAATGGGGTTTATGCCGTTAATTTGGCTTCGAGTCGCGGTGG
>JBEKRW010000396.1:0-4439 GCA_049517595.1 Candidatus Cybelea sp.
ATCAGCCCGATGGTGGACGTCTGCCCCGTCCGCAGCAGGCGAGCACTGTCGTTCCGGCGGAAGCCGAGGTCGGCGATGGAGCTACGCACCCGGTTGGCCATCTCAGTGGCTACTCCGGGCTCATTATTGACCACGCGGGAGACCGTCTTCAGAGCCACTCCGGCGTGCGCGGCGACGTCTTTCATCGTCGGCCTGCCGCGGCTGACCGGAGCCCGCGGGCCGATTTCCTCGCCCATAAATGCCTATCCGCATCACTGAGCCAAATCGCCATGGGCCGTTGTATCTGCCGCCAAACCCAGGCTGGGCTAGTGGACGCTTGTGCTCTGGTCATCACCACTAAGCCTAGTGCCGATCGTGCGGAAAGACGTGTTGCTGGAATTCCCGCGGACCTTATACTCGCCGAACCCGTAGTAAGTCGATCCGACCTTGATGATTCCCAGCTTGCGGGGAATCGGCCCGCTGGCCTGGGCCTCCGCGGCGGCTGCGGCCAGCGGATCACGATTGGCGGGTGCCGTCAGGGCAGGCTCCAGTTCTGGTTAACGCCGCCGTTGCAGTCCCAGATGTCGAGTTGGGTGCCGTCGGTGGTGGAGAAGTCCGGGTCGTCGAGGCATTTGCCGGAGGCGGGGTTGACCAGGGTGCCGTTGGTGGCCTGCCATTGCTGGTTGGCGCCGCCGTTGCAGGTCCACAGCTCGATGCCGGTGCCGTTGCTGTAGTTGGCGCCGGTGATGTCCATGCACTTGCCGTACACCTGCAGCGTGCCGTCCGATTCGACGGTCCACTGCTGGTTGGCGCCGCCGTTGCAGTCCCACAGCTGGATCTTGGTGCCGTCCGCGCTGGACTGGGCGTTGTCGTCCACGCACTTGGCGCTGTCGTCGCCAGCGGTGATCGGGCCGGTGTTCCCGCCACCGGTCGACCCCGAGGCCGGGGTGACCGACAGGTTGTCGAACTGGTCGGTCTGGTAGCCGGAGGTGCCGAAGCCGACCATGCCGGTGGAATACGTGGAGTCGGTGACGGTGGCGACGGTGGTGCCGTTGATCGCCGCGGTGATCGCGCTGCCGCTGAAGGTCAGCGCCAGGTGCTGCCAGGTGCCGGTGCCGGGAGCGGACACCGTGCCGCTGGCCAGCGTGGTCGGCGAGCCGCTGGTGCTGTCGCGGTCGACCTGCCAGGCGCCGGTGTTGGACAGTTGCAGGTAGTACTCGTCGGCCGCGGGAGGATAGTAGCCGACCTGGGCGCCGGCCCGGCCGATGAGCTGCACCGCGCCCGGCTGCTCGATGAGCGCGTCGGCGGAGACGGTGTAGTTGGACCAGCCGGGGTTCCCGCCGATCGTGAAGGGGCTGGCGTTGCTGTCCCACTCGATGGGCTGGACCGGGGCCTGCTGCTGAACGCACTGCCCGGACCGGCCCCCCGCGCACGGCTCGACCTCGAACGCGCCCTGCATCTGCGACAGGTACGGCGGCTGCTGGCCGAGGGTGTCAGAGTCGAAGTTGTCGGCGTACGGCAGGGACAGCGACCCCTGGGCGGGGGAGGTGGCAGTGCCCTTGCCCTGCCCGGTGGTGGTGGTCAGCGAGTACACGTAGCCAGGCTGCAGGGTGAGCGAGAAGCTGCCGCCGGCCGGGGTGATATCTTGCGAGTGCACGAACCAGGTCGAGGGGTCACTGGAGTTGACGTCGGTGCTCCACACGTGCACCGCCGCGGTGGACAGCCCGCCGGTCACGGTGTAGTTGACGGTCTGCGCGGCCGAGGCCTGCGTCGTCTCGATGATCGAGCTCCAGTCCGACCCGTCGGGTGACTTGAGCGTGACGTAGCTGCCGTTGGTCCCGCTGCCGCCCAGGTAGCCGCTGGCGGAGTCGATATAGGTCCACCCCGGCGCGGTGAACTGGGTGGTCTGCGCGGTCACCCACGCCTGCTTGCCGACCGAGTACCACCCCGACCAGGGCTGGTTGGCGAGGATCAGCCCGTCGGTGCTATACGGGAAGCTCGGGTAGAGGGAGGCGACGATGGGCCAGTTGATGGTCGCGGTCATCTTCCCGTCGATGTAGTCCCGGTTGTCGGCCCGGGCCATGGCCGCGGCCCCGTTGTCGTAGTCCTGCGACCCGTTCTCGCTGGCCCACAGCTGCTTGCCGGTGGCCACCGCGTTCGCGCTTGACGGGCAGGAGGTTTCCGAAGTCATCCACCCGCACGGGTAGTGAGCGCCGATGATCTGCACCGCCTGCGAGAACGCGCTGTTGGACACCAGGTCGTCGGCGATGCTCCAGTCGGTGTCGGCGCCGACGATCTGCACCCCGGAGTACCCGTCGGCGTTCAGCGTGGAGCGCAGCTGCTCATACCAGCCGATGTTGTAGCCGCGCTCGTTCCAGCCGCCCAGGTAGTTGATCGTCAGCCCGTGCGACGCGGCGCAGCCCAGCCAGCTCACCAGGTAGTTGATCATGTCGGTGGACCAGAAGTTCCCGCCGCCGATCCACCCCGGCGCGCCCCAGGCCAGCGCGTACAGCTTGATGCTGGGGTTGCGGGCCTTCGCCGCCTCCATCAGCTGCCACTCATACCCGGCGTTGCAGTTGACGGAGCCGCGGGTGTGCTCGATGCTGGATTCCGCCCCGTCGGTGGAGTTGGTGTCGCCGCCGATCTCCACTTTCAGGATCTGCAGGTCCGCCCCGTAGCCGGGCTTGAACAGGTAGTCGTAGATCTGCTGCTGCTGCGCGGCCGGGTAGTCGGCCAGCAGCACGGAGTTCCCGCCCCCGCCGCTGATCGCCCCGATCCCGTCGAACGTCCGGCCCCCCTGAGTCCCGTTGACGGTAATGCTGGTCGTCGCGGCGGACGCCGACGGCGCGGCCGCGACCGAGACGGACCCGGCCGCCGCCAGCAGCGCTGCCCCGCCGACGGTGATGAGTTTGCGCGAGATGGCTCGCGGAATGGTATGCAGGATGGCTCGCAAGGTGGCGACCACGATCTGTGTCCTTACCTCAAGGCGGATGGGCGGTCAGTGGGCGGTGAAGTCCTGGTTGGTTGTGAGCGCTCACAATCCGGGCGTCACTACTGTGTCTGGACAGTTGGCTCGGCCGGTCCCGGCCGCTCCCCCCGCGGCGGCCGGGCCGGTCGACGTTCAGAGTGCTGTTACGGCACGGTCCATTTCTGGTTGCTGCCGCCGTTGCAGGTCCACAGGTCGAGTTGGGTTCCGTTGGCGGTGTTCCAGTCGGGGTCGTCGAGGCACTTGCCGGAGGCGGGGTTGACCAGTTGTCCGTTTTCCGCCGTCCATTGCTGGTTGGCCCCGCCCCAGCAGGAGTAGAGCTGGATGGGAGTGCCGTTGCTGTAGTTGGCGCCGGTGATGTCTAGGCAGCTGCTGGTGCCATTGATCGAGATGCTGCCGTTGCTGTTGAGAGTCCAGTTCTGCGCGGCGGCGTAGCCGTCGCAGGTCCACATCTGTACCTTGTTGCCGTTGGCGGTGCTGCCGTTGTTGTCGTCCACGCAGTCCGAGCTGTCGTCGCCCGCGACGATCTGCCCTGTCGGCGCGCTGGTCGTGGCATAGCCGACCGTGGTGAGGTCGGCCTGGACGGCGTTCTCGGTGGCGTCGGACGGGTAGCCGGACGTAACCGCACCCTCGAAGAACTCGCCGGTGTCGCCGTTGCTGTTGTCGCCGCCGGTGCCGAGCAGGATGTCGGCCTCCTCGTGCATCGGCGAGTAGCCGCTCGGCAGCGCACCCGAGTAGGTGGTGGTCAGCCCGCCGCTGGTGGCGTTGCCGTATTTGAGCGTGAAGTTGCTGGTGCCGTTGTTCTTTTCCCAGGCGCTGACGAACGGGTAGTTCACGCCCGGGTTGCTCGCGGTGTTCGGGCCGGTGTTGGTGCTGTACATGCCGTTTTCCAGGTCGGCTTCCACCCACGGGCCGGAGCCGGTGCACCCGCCGAACCAGCAGGCGCTGCCGAAGTAGATCGCGTTCATATGCCCGTCGCCGGTGTCGTCGTGCGACACCTCGCCGCTGCCGAAGTCCATGCAACACTGGTTGTTGTAGAGGTTCGACGAGGTGACCATGTAGACCCCCTCGGGATCGGAGCCGGTCGGCACGCTGACGTTGTCGACGCGGTATCCGGTGCCAGGGGTGATCTTTACCCCGTAAGCCTGATGGCCGTCCACCGTGACCGGCAGGGCCATGGCGTTCGCACCGATGTCCCCGCCGTTAGTGCCTGGGCCGGCCCAGTACCCTCCCGAGGAGATCGGCAGGTCGCTGTGGTTGGAGCTCTGGTCGTAGATCTTCGTGATTGTGCAGGTCGTGCCGGAGCAGAACGAAGCCTGCGGGGCGGCGTTGACGTAGCCACCCGCCGACAGCAGGCCGATGTTGAGATAGGTCTTGTCGGACGCGCGCTGGACCTGGTAGAGCGATCCGTCATACGACGCATAGAGCGCGCGCACCGTGCTGTACGCGGCAGAGCAGGGTGTCCCTCCGGCTG
>JBEKRW010000397.1:0-3088 GCA_049517595.1 Candidatus Cybelea sp.
GTGTATTCTCCGGTATTCCATCCACAACCTGGGTTACTTCTCCATCCGCCACGGCAAGAATCGGCTCGCCATAGCCCCACCAATTTTCGTTGCGCCTGGTTCCGTCATGCGAGTCCCCATTCGGACCAACTTTGACCCAGTCAATGGCGAACCTCTCTGGCGAATAAATATGGCCGTCAATGGCGAAGATACTGCGCCGGTGCGCCGAATCGTCCGAGGGGCCGTCCCCCGCGAGCCAGACGCCGCCAGCGAATGGAGGGCCGAGCAAGGGCACCGCATCCTGGCTTAATGCAACCGGAAAATCCTCGAGCGTGGTTTCCGTCGGCGTTCTTCCTTCACTTGGCACACCAGCCACAAAGACCATCCGGTGGCTTAAGCCAACGGGTGTTTGTTTATCTGATCCAAGTTCGATCCACAGGAAAATGACAGCACGCTTTGCCGCGCCGATTGTCTGCGAGTCCTTCGCTCCGCTCACGGTCTCCGCCTCAGTGATGATCGCAGACAAGGCAGCATCTGCAATGACCTTAAGGGGCCGGCTCTTGTCGGCGTCCGCAAAAACCTCGAGTTTCTTCAGCGTTAATGGCACTGTGTCGAAGTTGGTGACGTGCAACTCATACACCAATACCTGCTTGTCTTCTACCTTGACCGGGATTGGCGGCGCCGGGCAAACCACTTGAACGCGCGGGCCTCTCTCTCGGGCGAGCCCAGCTTGCAGCATTGCGAAAATCAATACGAGTGCGGAAAAGAACCGTTCACAGGTCGTCAATGGCAAACTCATAATTGCGCGCTCCTCAACTCGCCCGAAATCCTCGCGCGTCTATCAGCAGACCTGCGCGCCGGGGCCATTCAAGCCAGTTGATAACTAACGAAATATAGTGGAAATCGCGGAGAGGAGTTAGGTAATTCTGTCCGCAGATTGGAGAACAGTAGCTGAAAGTAGAAGAAGCCGGGGCGAGTCGGACCGGGTTAGGCGCGGCCCTTCTTCGCGGCCGCGGCAATCACTCCGGCTTTTTCCCAAGGACGCTTAGGCCGGTTCGCAGCGGGCTTGTCGCGGTTCTCGATGCGGTCGTAGTGATACGATTCGCTGACCGTGCCGAGCGATTCGTTGTACAGAGTGGGCAAGCCCAAGCCCTCTTTCATTTCCTCGGTGAACTGTTGCAGGGCTTTCAGATGGTCCGCAGTCGCTGGAACTTCTGTCTTGGCGGTTTTGAGAAACTGCTGGTATCCCTTGTTCACCAGCTTCGAAATTTCGCTACCAATCAGGTAGCCGGGATAAGCGAAAATCTTTACGCCGTCGTCGCCGTTCTTCTGAATAGCGGCGGACACGTTGTATTTTCTAAGAAACACACGCGCCTGCGTGCCTGGCGCTTCGAGCAGATCAAAGCCGTGATCGCGCAGCCAATTCAACGCCTCTTCGTAAGTCCTTTGTTCTACCTTCGATGCCATTTCGTCCTTCGTTCTCGTCTAAGTTAGATGCAGGTTCTTGAAAAAGGTACGAAGCCGCATCTTCGGTGGAACTAACCAGTCTCTCTTATAATCTAATCAAGCGTCCGTCACGATTGATTTTGCTTCTGAGGAGCATTACGTAAGTCACGGTCTTCGAGTTTGAAATTTATGCAACCCGCGCCCATAAAGATCGGCAAAGTGTCTATTTCATCGGCACATGCAGACACAAACGAAGAACCAGGATGCCCCTTAGGGACGTATACCGTCGATCGCATTGGCAACACTCCACTGCTTCGCCTCGTACGCATCGCCAGCGATTTGCCCGGAGTTGAGATTCTCGGCAAAGCGGAGTGGCTCAATCCTGGAGGCTCGGTCAAAGACCGCGCCGCAGCCAACATCGTGGCGCAAGCCCGGGCCAGTGGCAAGTTAACATCCGGTAAAATTCTGCTGGATTCAACCAGCGGCAACACCGGCATTGCGTATGCCATGATCGGCGCGGCACAGGGTTTTCCCGTGACACTCTGCATGCCCGAGAATGTATCGGTCGAGCGCAAGCGCATCCTGCAAGCTTACGGCGCCAACATCCTGTACACGGATCCTGCCGAAGGTTCCGACGGTGCCATCCGCATGGCGCGCGAACTTGCGGCCAAGCATCCCGATCTCTATTACTACGCCGACCAGTATTCGAACGATGCCAACTGGCAGGCTCACTACCATGGCACAGCCAACGAAATCTGGCAACAAACCGAAGGACGCATCACTCATTTCGTGGCAATGTTAGGCACCAGTGGAACGTTCGTAGGGGTGACGCGGCGGCTCAAGGAATTGAATCCGCGCATCCGCTGTATTTCGCTGCAACCAGATTCGGCGTTTCATGGAATCGAAGGCGCAAAGCACATGGCCAGCGCGATCGTTCCGAAAATTTATGATCCGTCACTCGCGGACGCAGATCTAGGAATTTCGACGGAAGAGTCTTATGTCATGGCCAAGCGGCTGGCCCGCGAGGAAGGCTTGCTTGTGGGGATATCGGCGGCTGCAGCGGTAGTCGGCTGCCTGCACTTGGCGCGGCAGTTGAAGCAAAACGAGCACGCGGTTTTTGTGACAATTCTGTGCGACTCCGGCGACAAGTATTTGAGCGAGAGATTCTGGCAGGAATGACTCATTGACTCAATGAGTTATTGAATCAATGAATCCCGCTAACACCAACGACTATTCTGGATGTTAAAGGTCCGCAAAATCGACTACGAAGCCCTACGGCAGCATGGCGAGCAGACGTACCCGCACGAGTGCTGTGGCGTGCTGCTTGGCGAAATGAATGGGGAGGAGCGTCGAGTCATTTCAATTGCACCATGCGGCAACACGCGAACGGATTCGCCGCAGAACCGCTATCACATTGATCCGAAGGAACTGGTTCGCATTCAGCGGGAAGGCCGGGAGCGCGGCGAAGACATCGTCGGCTTCTACCATTCGCATCCCGACCATCCGGCACGTTGGTCGGCGACTGATCTTGCGGAAGCGCACTGGTTTGGCTGCTCGTATGTCATCACTAGCGTGGAAAAGGGCAAGGCGGCGATTACGAACTCGTTCGAACTGACAGGCAGCGACGAGAGCGATAAGAAGCTTCTGGACGAGAAGATTGTGG
>JBEKRW010000398.1:0-4445 GCA_049517595.1 Candidatus Cybelea sp.
ATTCGTGACCGGAAGATTCTCGATTCTTTGGGAGATAAACATATGAATGCAATCCATATGAAGTTGTTGACCATCGCCTCAGCAGGCATCCTGCTTTTCTCAAACTCTATAGCCGGTCAAGTTAACCCGTACAACCCAAAACCGATACTTCCCCCGGAACCGAAAGCCACGCACGTACAGATCACGCAAGGACCAGAGTTGGAAATGGCAAGAACCAACTTGGCGTTTATTAGGTGGACGACCAACAACCCCGGCGGCACGGACGTGCATTTCGGAATCGTCCACTATGGCACGAATCCCAAGGATCTGAACCAGACAGCAAAAAATCCCGTCCATCTGAACCGGTACCATACCGATACGATTTTTCGCGTGCGCATTGACGGGCTCAGTCCACAGACGACGTACTACTACACAGTCGAGTCAGCGGAGGCTACTGGCGGTAACGACGGGGTAAAGAGCGACGTCAAGCAGTTCAGTACACAGTGATGCGGTCTTGTATGGCGGATTCCCGGCTCCACTGACGGGCCGTCGGTGGGGCCTTGCCCTATCTGGCCGCCTTCCGGCCGCTCGCCGCCATCGCAGGGAAGCAACGGTTTGCCACGAGTTAATGTCAGGGCGGGCGACCGCATTCGGAATCCGGTAACGCACGAGGCGGGCCAGTTCACGATTCGACCGGCCCGGGCAACAGACGCAAAACACGGACCTCTGGAAAGCTGGAATTGAAAGGAGTAGAACTTGAAAATCCTCATCGCATTTGTCCTCCTGCTGCTAGCCTCTTTCGCCGTGGCGCAAACCCTCACTGGCACCGTGAAAAATTCCACTGCCGGCAAGCCTTCCGCCGGAGACGACGTGGTTGTGTTCAAACTTAGCCAGGGCATGGAAGAAGCCGGCCGCACCAGGACCGACGCCGAGGGAAGGTTCAGTTTCAAACTGGACGACGCGCAAACACCACACTTGATTCGCGCCATTCATCAGGGCGTCGCGTATCATCGCGTGGCTCCTCCTGGAACAACGTCGGTAGCCATCGACGTTTACGACGTCGCGAACAAAGTCAAGGACATCGGAGTGATTGCCGACATCATGCGCATTCAGACGTCGCGCGGCCAGGTTGCGGTGACCCGGGACTTCGGAGTACGGAACACATCCAACCCGCCGCGGACTCAGTTGAATGACCGCGATCTGGAGTTCTACATTCCAGATGGTGCGCATATCATCGAGAATTCCGGCATAGCCGTTAGCGAGAACAGCGCCCCGGTAAAGTCTGCACCCGTACCGGAACGCGAGAAGAATCGGTACGCGTTCAACTTTCCACTGCGGCCGGGGCTGACGCATTTCGAGGTAACCTACCAGCTTCCTTATGGCGGTAGAGCGAATCTTGATCCCAGGTCTATTTATCCTTTGGAACATTTCATGGTCTTGTTGCCGAGGTCGATGCAGTTCAAGGCAATGGCTGGCTCGGCTGGCTTCAAGATGATTCAGTCTCCGGACGTGCCCAATGCCAAGGCGGAGGTGACGTCCAACACTACCGACGGGCAAAATCTAGCTTTTAGCATTTCCGGCGAAGGGCCGCTCGAAACCACCCGACAGGCCGTTACTCAAGATCCCGGACGGCATAAGGACAGTTCTACTGGAGGCGCTCCTGTCGCGCAGTCAGGGAACCATCCTGGCGGAGGCTTGGGCCAGCCAATCGACGCTCCCGACCCGCTGCAAAGATATCGGTGGTGGATCCTGGGGGGGGCGGCCGCAGTGCTGCTTTTTGGCGGCGTCTATGTCGCATCGCGGCAGCAATCCAAGGCGCGTATTCATCGGCGGCAAGATGTTAACTCTTCCCTGCTAACTGCAACACGAGAAGAAGGTCGCCGCGAGTCTTTTCTGACCGAATCTGCAAGGTTGGAGATGCGTGCTCCGACTGCTGCGCGACCCCGCTCCGTTTTGATTACCGGAGTAAAGGAGGAACTTTTCCAGATTGAAGTGGAGCGCAAGCGGGGCCAAATCTCGCAGGCTGAATTCGAAAGAGTCAAGGCCGCCCTTGACCAAACGCTTGATCGCGCCTTAAAGCGCGAGGCGCACAAAGTCGAAGCCACCAACAACTTCGCAACGCTCTAAATCCCTATGGCGACGAAACAGACGAGGATAGCTAACTTCTTTGACGCCGTGACTCGTCAGTCGAGTCTGCGTCGGTGGAAAGAGTAAAACAAAAACTCGCGCCGTGCGGTGAGTTTTCGTCGGCCCACAAGCGACCACCGTGCGATTCGATGATGGACCGACTGATGCGCAGTCCCATGCCGATCCCGTGCGCCTTGGTGGTAAAAAAGGCATTGAAGATCTGTTCCTTCAGTTGTGGAGAGAGGCCGACGCCGGTGTCGTTGACGGAGACGAGAACCCGGCGGGCTTCGGCTCGCCGCGAGGTGACCGTTAGTTCCCGGGCCCTATCTATACCCTTCATCGCTTCGATGCCATTGATCATGAGATTCATCAACACCTGCTGCAATTGCACGCGGTCGGCCACGACTCGGGGAAGATCTAGCGCAAGGTCCGTGCTGACGATTATGTTGTATTGAGTGGTCTCGCCGCGCACAAGAAGAATCATCCCTCGAATAATCTCGTTGATGTCCACGAGCTCGCGCTGCGCATTGTCTTTGGTGAAGAGCTCGCGGATTCTGCCGATAATTTCCGCGGCGCGCTTTACGTCTTTAACGAGTCTCACGGCAGCCGCGCTCGCTTCTTCGATATTTGGAGCATCGCCCGCCAGCCAGCGCAAGCAAGTATTGGCGTTCGTGCTGGCCGCCGCGATGGGTTGATTCACTTCGTGTGCCAGAGAGGCGGTGAGCTCGCCCATCGTGGTCAGGCGGTTCACGCGTGCGAGATCCGCCTGTGCCTTGCGCAGAGCTTCGCGCGCCTCTTCCGCCCGCTTGCGCTCGGTCACGTCCATCATGGTGCAGACGAATCGCTCCACCTCCCCGGAAGCGTTCAAAACCGGATGACCGACGGTGCGAGTGTATTTGAGAGTGCCGTCCGGAAGCAGTATTCGGTGATCCACTTCATAATCGGATTTTTTACTGATCGCCCAATCCTTTATTTCTTGCACCTTGGCTCGATCTTCCGGGTGCATGCGCTGCAGACGGTCCTTCCAGGCTTCCAAGCCCTGCTTTGGATCAAAGCCATAAATGCGATACCACTCCTCGGAGAGATACAAGGCTTCCCATCCGGGTACCCGCCAGGCCCCGCTTCCCGTATGGGAAAGTCTCTGCGCTTCTGCTAAGTATGCCTCACTCTCCCGAAGCGTCTGTTCCACGTGCTTGGCTTCGGTGATGTCCATGACCGCTCCCACGAACTCTATGCTGCCCCATTCATGGCTTAAGGGACGAGCCACAACGTGGACATGCTTGACGAAACCATCCGGCATAACCAAGCGATATGCATGCTCAAACTCCTTGCCATCCCGCGTCGCGCGTTCGGCGGTCTGTTGCACGAGCGCCTTGTCTTCCGGATGAACCCGGTGGAGAATGAGTTCTATGGTCGGTGTTGTCGTCGGGGCGTATTGGAAGATTCGAAAAGTTTCGTCTGACCAGATGATCGCGCCGGTGGAAGGTTTCCAGCCGAAACTGCCAGTGTGGCTCAGACGTTGCGCCTCCGCCAGGTAGGTTTCGCTCTGGCGGAGGGACTCCTCCGCCCGTTTATGTTCGGCCTTTTGTGTGGCTTCACGCAGCGCACGCTGCACCGATGGCACAAGCCTCGATAAGCTCGTCTTCAGGACGTAATCCGTCGCGCCAAGCTTGAGCGCTTCAATCGCCAGCTCTTCGCCCAAAGTTCCGGAAACAAATATGAACGGCACGTCCGGGGAGACTTCTATTGCGAGCTTCAATGCTGAAAGGCCGTCGAACGACGGCAAACTGTAATCCGCCAGAATCAGGTCGACTCCGCCCTGCTTGAGGAGACCCAGCAGCGAGGCCTGAGTGTCGACCCGTGTTATTTCGCAGGTTATACCTTCTGCCTCAAAGAGATCCTGAATCAGGCCGGTATCCTTGGGATCATCTTCGACCGACAGAATCCGAAATGGGTGCCGCATGCTCTTTCCTCACGATACTCACTTCCTTTCCTACGCTTCCTGGCGGGTCTTATTGGTCGCCCTGCATCGCCGGATCATAGTTTGCCTCACATCGACGCGTGGCTGTTAAGTGATTATCTTACGACCTACGGTTTCTTCCTCGGGGGCAGGTATTTCTTTTCGATGGAAGCCACGACAACGTAATTTGGGTCCACCATCTCATTAAGATGGATCTTTCCTACCTGCGACAGCAGTTCGTACGCGTCGAATTCCGACAAGCCGTAGTCTTTGTGGATCCAGTGCACCAGTTCGGTGAAGGCAATGCGCAGAGCATCGTCCAGCGGACGATACGCTCCCACCGTCATAATGGCCTGTTCATTTTCAAACTGCGGCCAAC
>JBEKRW010000399.1:0-2759 GCA_049517595.1 Candidatus Cybelea sp.
TACTCACGCGCGCCGCCAACGGTAGCAATCGGTCCGTGTTAAATTGGAGTAGATTCCGAAGCTATCCGGCGCCCTCCCGCCGGATAGAGTTCGGGATGGCGGTGCATTGGCGCCGACGCTTTGACCCCGTGGAGTCTTGGCCAGTGCGGCGCCTCTCCCACCCAGAGCCGTTGCTGAGATCGACGGTGCAGTTAATGTGCATCAAGCTGCCCGAGAAGATCTTGGCGTATGGGAGGGCACTTGGGCTGGGCGTCATCGCGAGTCGCCCATCGAGCGCAAGCGATGCATCGAGGGGGCGCCACCACTCCGTCAGTGAAGGAACGCCATTTGGTTCATGCTCCAGGAATGAGCGATGACGGCGCCCGCTACCGAAATTCATGGCTCAGCTTCTCTGGACTGGGATTTGCCGATGCACTTGAGCTGTGACGCCGCCGTAAAGGACCTCATCATAGAGTTCGCCGCCGACCGCAGCCGTTTGATGGATATTGTCATAGCGGTCCAGCAACAATTCGGTCATGTAGGCGACGATGCGGTCCAGGCAATTGCGACGGGACTCGGCATTCACCCCGTCGAAATCGAAGACATGGTGTCCTTCTATGCATTCTTCGACAGAGAAGCTCGGGGACGCAATCGGATCCGGCTCTCCAGGACGCCCGTTTCGATGATCAATGGCGCACAGGCGGTCGCGCGCGCCTTCGCGGACGCGCTTGGTGTGGCGCTGGGGGAGACGTCGACGGACGGCCAGTTCACGCTTGAATGGACGAGCGACATCGGAATGGCCGATCAGGAGCCGGCCGCTCTGGTCAACGGGATGATCCTGACGGCGCTCACGCCGCAAGATGTGCCGCATATCGTCGCCGCGCTCCGGCAAGGCGGAGAAAAAAGTGATCTGCCTCCATACCCGCCAAATTCGGCGCGGGCTGCGGGTCTGCCGAATGCAAAGGTGCGGCCGAGTCTCGTTCAGTCGGGCCCTCTCCTCTCGGGACCGCTCGGTCGTGGCGACGGCGTCAAGGCCGCCCTGACCATGCCGCCCGAAAAGGTGATCGAGGAGATCATCCAATCCAAGCTTCGCGGCCGCGGCGGAGCCGGCTTTCCCACCGGCATGAAATGGCGCCTCACGCGCAAGGCCGCTGGGACCGATCACTATATCGTCTGCAACGCCGACGAGGGCGAGCCTGGCACGTTCAAAGATCGGGTCTTGCTGTCCGAATTTCCCGACCTCGTTTTCGACGGGATGACCATTGCCGGCTACGCGCTCGGCTCCCGAGATGGTCTTCTCTACCTGCGCGGCGAGTACGCCTATCTGTGGGAGCCTCTCCAGCGCGTCCTGGAAGCCCGTCGCGGCCAAGGGCTGCTCGGCGCCGACATCTGCGGGAAACGTGGCTTCAATTTCGACATCCGTATCCAGCTGGGCGCGGGCGCATATATCTGCGGCGAGGAATCCTCGCTGCTCGAATCGCTCGAAGGCAAGCGAGGGTCGCCTCGCGACCGGCCGCCTTTCCCGACCGAGCGAGGCTATCTGGGGCAGCCCACCGCCATCGACAACGTCGAGACCCTCGTCTGCACGGCCCGCATCATGGAGAAAGGCGCCGCGTGGTTCGCGGGTTTCGGCACGAAAGAATCGACCGGAACCAAGCTGATGAGCGTCTCGGGAGACTGCCGATTTCCCGGCGTCTACGAAGTGTCGTTCGGCATAACGATCAACGAACTGCTCGATCTGGTCGACGCGCCCGACGCGGCCTATGTCCAGATGAGCGGTCCTTCGGGCCAAGCCATCGCTCCGAAGGACTTTGGGCGGCGCGTCGCCTACGAAGATTTGTCGACCGGCGGCTCGATGATGATCTTCGGCCCGCGACGCGACATCCTGGAGATCGCGCTGCAATTCGCCGATTTCTTCGTCGACGAATCCTGCGGCTGGTGCGCGCCCTGTCGGGTCGGCACGACCCTTCTCAAGCAGGGGATGGAGAAAATTGTCGCCGGTCGCGCGACGCTCGCGGACATCGCCGCAACCCAAGCTCTTGCCGGCACGGTCGTGCGGATGAGCCGCTGCGGACTCGGCCAGACCGCGCCGAACCCGATCCTCACGACGATGGGCAGCTTTCCCGAGCTTTACGAGGCAAGGCTCGCGCCCGTCCCCTTCGAACCACTCGTCACCCTGCACGACGCCTTGCGCGAGGCCGTCGAGGTCCAAGGGCGCGAGCCAGTGTCACAGGAGGTCTAGAGTGGGCGCGGAGACTTTCAGCTTCACGATCGACGGAGTGGAAATCGAGGCTTCGGCCGGCCAATCGGTCATCGGGGCCTGCGACGCGGCGGGAATCTATATTCCGCGCCTCTGCTATCATCCGGATCTCGAACCGTCCGGGACCTGCCGGGTCTGCACCTGCACGATCAACGGCCGCAACGCTGCGGCCTGCGTGACACCGGCCGTCCACGGCATGGTGATCGAGAACGACACGCCGCTTCTCACCGCGGATCGACGAACGCTCGTCGAGATGCTGTTCGTGGAAGGCAATCATCCTTGCCCATACTGCGTCGCGAGCGGGGACTGCGAATTGCAGGCGCTCGGCTATCGCCTAGGGATGGTGGCGCCACCGCAGCCTTACCAATGGCCCAAACGAAAGATCGACGCCACGCATCCCGACATCTATCTCGATCATGACCGCTGCATCCTGTGTTCGCGCTGCATCAGCGCCTCCCGGATGGAGGACGGCAAAACCGTGTTCGGATTCGAAGGCCGCGGCATCGGCATGCGGTTGAAC
>JBEKRW010000400.1:0-2603 GCA_049517595.1 Candidatus Cybelea sp.
AAAACTTCGGCTTCAAAACCATTCCTGACGTTTCAAAGATATGGTCCGCGGAGTGACCGAGCGCCAATGCCTGCTGCCTGGCCCGTTCGGTGGCGACGATAACGTATTCGGACTCGCGCTCGATCCAGAAGTGGGGCGGGTAATCCGCAAGATCGGTGAGCAGGGTGACAAAAGGAGTTTTTTCCGGGCCCCGAAGGCTCTCGGCGATGGCTCGATTGAAATGCGGGATTACCGAGAGCACCAGGTCCGCCGGATGCTGCGCCCAATAAGCCCGAAGAGCCTTCACGATCCACGGATGAGCGAGGCGAATTGTTCCCAGCAGCACAACCAGCAATTGCGGTGTAAACCGCGTCCAGCCGTTTCGCAGAATCAGGTTGTAGGCATCTTCGATGTTGAGGCCGGTTGCTTTGCGAAGCACGTCAAGCGGGGCAAGCAAATCTTGCACATTGAGAAGACTGACGTCCCAGGGCCGGTCCTGCGTCGTGAGAGTCGCCTTTAGCGCGTCGGCTGTACTGCGGTGGCCTCCGCCAGCGTGGTGGAAAACGATTGTCAGTCTACGCAAGAATCTCCTGACCAGGCGTTGCCGGGACAAGCGGCGTCAGCCATTAATATTTTCGTATTCTGCATCTTCAGGGAGTGCGGGTTCGAGCGCGAACTCAGAATCAGTTTCGGCTTGTTCGTTGGAATCGTGATCGCCGGGTCGCTCTTGATATTGATGAATTCGCGCCCCTGCGGGATCGATTGTGATGTAAGTGAGCCTTTCGTCGACCCATCCGCCCGCGTTGTAATAATGGATGCCTTCCTTTTCCTGGTGCATGGCCTCATGAGTATGGCCACAAAAAATGCGGGATGCTTTGTGCAGACGGGCGTGAAACAGCGCTCCTGACGCCACTTTGTGCGACATACGCAGCCAGCGAGTGTTGATGCGGTCAATGAAGCGGACCACCGGTTTTCCCTTAACATCAAGCCTTTGCAGCAAAAGATAAAACAGCGTTCCGAAATAATTGAGACGAACGTTATTGGCCAAGAGTCGGTCAAATTGATGGCCGTGAATGGCCAGGTGACGTATACCGGCGTATTCCCACTCGTACTCTTGATACACGCGTACCCCGACTAGGTGCGACATAATATCGGCGAGGCCCTGGTCGTGATTTCCTTCGACCCAAACCACTTCCAGGTCGCGTTTAGGATTCGAGAGCTTGCGGATATATCCCAGAAATTTCCAATGTTCCTTGGTCAGTCTGCGGAAATTGAGGTCGGCAAAAATGTCGCCCAGCAAAATCAGCCGCCGGAAGCGATTTTGCTTCAGCACGCAAGTGGCCTCGCGCGCCCGGCTGGTGTCCGATCCAAGATGGACGTCGGAAAGGATCAGCGTATCGTAGACGGGCGGATCCATACCTTATTTCTAGCCGGGGAATGTTACGGGACGATGAAATCCCGGTAACAATGCGGTAAACAAGTATCCACCAAGGTAACAACCGCACGGTTACGGTCGGACTGAATGGAGCGAGGGTCAGTAATTCTTGGCGATCTTTGGACTGGGGTTATTTCTGCGGCACGTATTCTTTGGGTGGGGCAGCGCCTTCGCCAAAGAAATACTGCTCCATCTGTTTAACGATGGCTTCCTGGTCTTCGCGACGCGCCGGATTCAGGCGATATTCGTTGAGCAGCATCTTGCAGAATTCTGTCCAGCCTTGCCACGCTTGCTGCGAGACGTTTTCGTAAATCTTCTTGCCAAATTCCGTGTCAAAAGGCGGCTCATCCAATCCCGGAAGCTCCTTGTGCAACTTGACACAGAAAACCGTGCGTTCAGCCATATTTCTCCTCAACAATCTTTCTGAAAAAATTATCTCATGTGAAGTTGGAAGGCTTCGGGCTTGAGGCGTCAGGGTTTTGATTTTCCTGAAGCCTGAAGCCTGACGCCTGACGCTTAAGCCTTTATTCCACAAATACGACCAGAATCCGTCCGTCCGATTTGTACCCGTCACCTGTGGCATTCTTGGCGTCCTGCACAGGATTGGGCGGGAGGTAGTACGACATGCTCTTGACTTTGCCTCCCTTTTGCAGGCTTGCGCCAATATTTTCTCGTTCACCATCGACATTTGGATCAATCTTGTGCGTGACGTCGCCATTGCGTTTGTCCTTGGCGAACCCGATGTCATGGGTTCCGGCGCCTACCCACACGGTTTGTCCGTTCCACGTGAATGGCGCCTTCCACAAGCGGAAGTGATGCCGGCTTGCGACCATCGCGATGGGTTCCGCCTGCTCATAGCCGTAATCCTGGGGCCGGTTGAACAGATAGAGCGTGCTCATCGGCATTGCCAGGTAATCTTTGTTTTCGTAAGTCGTCATCGCGGCTTCGAGAACCGCCTTCTTGTCGTTGGTGTCGGCCACGTGGAAGTTGGCTGCGTCGATAGCGCTCTGCACCTGCTGCTGCGAGCCGATCAGAACAAAATTCACCATGTCACCGAGGTTCTTGAACTGGTCATTGACGCGGCGCGGTAGACCGTCGATGTCCTTACGAAGGCTCGAATCCAAAGGCGTGTTGGAGATTTTCAAAGCCGGAGCCGCTGTCGTCGAACCGGGCTGTTGGATGCCTAACT
>JBEKRW010000401.1:0-2756 GCA_049517595.1 Candidatus Cybelea sp.
CCGCGTGGGCTTCGCGCTCAACCAGCGCGATTTTTCAAAAGCGTACAAAATCTCGCCGCCGGTTTCCGTGTTCATTCCCGGGAAAGCGCAATAATTCAAGGAGGCTGTATGCGCGCGCTGACATTGTGGTCGGAAAGAAAATCGGGGCGGAGCGCCGCCTTCGCCATGGTTCTTCTGGCCTTGTTGCTGTGCGTGGTCTCACCGGTGCGCGCGCAAAGTTTTCGCGGCTCGATTGGCGGCACGATCACGGATCAGTCCGGCGCGGTTATTCCCAGCGCGAAAATCAGTGTGAAGAGTGCGGCGACCGGGCTAGCGCGGGAAGGAGTTGCTTCTGCGGACGGCAGCTTCGTGGTTTCGGAGCTTCCCGCCGGGGACTATCAGGTCACCATCACGGCCGCGGGCTTCCAGGCGCTTACCAAAGGAGCCATCGTCGAAGTTGGTCTGCAGACGGGACTCGATACGACGCTGTATCCGGCCGGTTCGCATGTGGATGTGGTGGTCACGGACGCGACGCCCATCGTCGAAACTACGCAGGACGTGCTGGGCGGAACGGTCGAACAGCAACTGGTGATCGAGCTTCCTCTCAATGGACGCGATTTCGGCAAGCTGGTGGCGCTCGTTCCCGGTGTGATTGTGGAGGGCTCGGGCGTGGCCGGAACGGAAAAGGGATTCGGCCAATTCAACATCAATGGCAATCGCGACCGCTCGAATAATTACACGCTCGATGGCACGGACAATAACGATCCGTGGTTCAACAATTCCGCGCTGAATCAGGTGGGCATTACCGGGGCCCCGGCATCGCTACTACCGATTGATGCGATTCAGGAGTTCAATCTGCAATCGCAGTTTCCGGCGGAGTACGGGCGCAACAGCGGCGGAGTGGTCAACGTCATCACCAAGTCGGGCACCAACCAGTTCCACGGTTCGGCCTTCGAATACATGCGCAATTCATTTTTCGACTCGCGCAATTACTTCGACACGGACGGCACCCCCAAAACGGAGTTTATCAATAACCAGTTTGGAGGCTCCTTCGGCGGGCCCATCGTGCATGACAAGACGTTTTTCTTCGGAGCTTACGAAGGACAGCGCGAACGCGTCGGCTCAGATTTTGATTTCACTTTGCCCACCACCGCCGAAATTAATAGCGCGCGGAATTACGCCATAAGCCAGGGTGTGGTCACCGCTCCGCTCGATGCTATTCTGAGCTATTTTCCCGTGAACAACACGGGTTCCAATACCGTTCCGGGTTCGGTGAAGGATTTCAACGATCTCGACAATTTTATTTTGAGGCTCGATCATCGCTTCAACAGCGTCCATTCCTTGGCCGTGCGTTACGCCTTCGGGCAGAGCAACCAGGAATTTCCGCTGGGCTCGCTGGGCGGATTCGGCAGCGGCTCGCGGCTGCCCGGCTTCCAGCAGATTTCGCCCACGCGCGTGCAGGTGGTTTCGGCCAGCCTGCTTTCAGCTTTGAGCCCCACGCACATCAACGAGCTGCGTTTTGGTTACACGCGATTCCGCAATTCCTTCACGTCGCAGGACGCCGTCACTCCCATTTCCGGCCTGCCCGATTTCGGCACGGGCCTGGCGGGCCTGCCGGAAATCGATTTCGATGGAGCCATCGAAAATCTGGGCGCCACGGCTTACAGCGTTCCGCGCGCGCGCATCAGCCAGAATTACCAGATACTGGACAATTTCTCCTGGATCAAGGGTGCGCATACGCTCAAGTTTGGCGGGGAATTCCGCCGCGCGTGGGTCAGCGCATTTAACGACAATCTGGGGCGCGGCCTGCTCGAGTTCGGTTCCGAGGGCACCGATCCTGACCCCGTCGTCGACACTCTGGAGAATTTTTATCTGGGGAATGACGAAACGGGGGAAGGCAACATCGGAAACACGCAGCGCACCACTTACAACAACGGCCTGGCATTTTTCGCGCAGGACGAATTCCGCGTGCGTCACAATCTCACGGTCACCTACGGCGTTCGCTGGGAATATTTCGGGCCCATCAGTGAGAAGAATAATCTTTTATTCAATTTTCCCGGGCCGTTTTCGGCCTCCTCGCAGCTCACGCAAGTCGGCACGGGCGGCCTGAGCGGCGCCTACAAGCGCGATCTGAATAACTTCGGCCCGCGCGTGGCTGTGGCCTGGAGCCCTTTCCAAAACACCGTGGTGCGCGCCGGTTACGGCATCTACTACGATTACATTCCGCAGGATTTGATGATCGCGAACTTTACCACCGTGGCCGGCATCGCCACCAATCCCGTCGGGCCGCAAGCCGTGTTGCCCTTCGGATTCAACCAGGCTGCCTGGACGGGCGCGGCCCCCGGTCCGGTTTTCAGCACCGTCGGAGGCCCCTATCCAATTTTCGTCACCACGCACAACCTGGCCACGCCCTACGTCGGAGAATGGAACCTCAACATCCAGCAGCAGATTTCGCGCGGCGCCGCGATTGAAATCGGATACGTAGGGAGCAAGGGCACGCGCCTCACGCGCCTCTACGACGCGAACCAGGACGACATCAATACGAATTACGGCGAGATCGATACCTTCGCCACCAACTCCGCGTCCACTTACAACGCGCTGCAGGTGCAGGCGCGCTTTGCCAACTGGCACCGCTTCTCCGGTTTCTCCGCCTACGTTTTTTCAAAATCGCTCGACGGCGCGTCCGACGGCATCGATTTCAATTTCAGCACCGCCGCGTTTCCGCAAAATTCGGACGACCTGCAGGCGGAAAAAGGTCCTTCGACGTTTGACGCGCG
>JBEKRW010000402.1:0-3930 GCA_049517595.1 Candidatus Cybelea sp.
AGTCGAAGCTTTGGGTATTATGCGACGTCATTACACAGGCTTGTCGGGCGCGCGTCCCAGGCCGTAGCCTCTGCGACCGGCGCATTCCGGAGGATCTCGTGAGAATTGGATGGATCAGAATCGCCGCCAGCGTGGTTGCCGCTGCGCTGAGCCTGGGCACGCTCAACGCGCGGGCGGACGAAAGCGCCGCCTGGCTGAAGTATCGCCGCGCTCACTTTGCTGCGTTCCGAGCCGCGCACTCTCATCCCGAGGCCGAGATTGTCCGCATCAAGGCCAGGACCGCGGCGCTGATCGCGGAGCAGCCGGCACCGGCCACGCCCGCTGCCGGGCTCGATGCGGCACCGATGATCTGGCACGCGTCCGATCCGCCGCTCGAGCTGTGGGACGGTCCCGAGTATCCGGAATTGATCGTAGTGCCGGCGGGGGAGTACACGATGGGCTCGCCGACGTCCGAACCCAACCGTCTACCGAACGAAGGCCCGCGCCACCGGGTGCGTATCGGGTACAGTTTTGCCGTCAGCAAGTACAGCGTCACGGTCGGCGAGTACCGGCGATTCGTGGCCGATACTCACCACGATATCGGCGAGGCCTGCTTTACGATCGAGCACGGGGAGTACCGGTTGCGCGGCAACCGCGATTATCAGCACGCAGGATTCAAGCAGACCAGCAACGGCCCGGTCGGCTGCGTGAACTGGTTCGACGCCCAGGCCTACGTCGCATGGTTGTCTAAGCAGACCGGGCACGCCTATCGGCTGCTGTCGGAAGCGGAATACGAGTACCTCAATCGCGCAGGAACGGTCACCGCGTACTGGTGGGGCGGGGACATCGGCATCAACCGCACGGTCTGCGACGGCTGCGGCAGCGCCTGGGACAAGAGGCAACTGGCCGTGGTCGGCAGCTTTGCCCCGAACGCGTTTGGGCTGTATGACACCACGGGCAACAGCTGGTCATGGCTCGCGGACTGCTGGAACGCGAATTATGCGGGCGTACCGGCCGATGGGTCGGCCGCCACCGAGGGCGATTGCGATCTGCATGTGATGCGCGGCGGTGGCGAGCGCAGTCCGGCACGCGAGCTGCGCTCGGCCTATCGCAGCCGGCACTGGTTCAGCCTCCGTAACATCGTCGTCGGATTCCGCGTCGCCGAGACGTTATAGGTAGCCGCAAGCGTCAAGGCTTCAGGGTGGCGACGATACTCCGTACTTGCTCCGGCGTGTGCTCGCCGGCCAGTGGCGTCCCGGGCATCAAATATTTACCCATGTCGAGCCCACCGACAACGACGGGCTCGTATTCGATCTCCGGGACGAGCCGCGAGGCAACCGCGATCGCGTTCTTGTCATCGCCGGCAATCGGCATGCCGATTTTCCCCGGAGCTTCGTGAGCGCTGGCGCGAGGACGATGATTAAAATCGATCAGGCCAGTCGAAGAGTATTGCGGGGCGCAGATGGATTATAGGCATCGGGATGGTTTGCGCTTAGCGCTTCTTCTTGAGCTTGACGAGTATGCGCGCGATGGCGCGTATTGAGTCATCATCCTCATCGGCGATATCGGGCGCGCCAATCCCAAACCGGACACGAAGCTTTCCTCTCCTCGGGCGTCATTCCGGCAAGAAGCGTATGGACCTTCTTTCGCAATTCCTCGATAAGCGGGGCGTCTCGTCAGTCATACGCGAAGTCTCCTGCGAAGGTCGGTACGCGCCACGTAGCTGCTTGCCACAATCGAGCGCGCCTCGCGCGACATTTGCATGTCGGCCTTAGCTACCCGGGGAAACTGTCACCCTATTGTGACGACCTGCATCAGGACTGCCAGCTCTTGACAATGACTGGGCTAGCCGAACTTCGCGGATTCGACCCTGATTGAGGCCGCGCCCTCGGCGCGGCCTTCTTCCAAGCTTTTGATTTTCTATGTTTGTCGTGTGCACGTTTCCGTGGAAACGCGTGTAGTGAAGACCTTGCGTCTGGCCAATGGTCCACGCATGCGGATAATGCAGTGCCAAGATGTTTTTGCGCGCCACCACTCGAAAGAAGGACGGGAAGGAACACCGCTATTGGAGCGTGGTGGAGAACCGCCGCGTCGCCAGCGGTCGGGTCGTGCAGCGGCACGTGCTGTATCTCGGGGAGATCAACTCCTCGCAAGAGCTCGCCTGGCGCAAGTCGATCGAGGTACTCGAGGGTGGGGCGCTGGCGCCGCGTACGTACTCACTGTTCCCGGAGGATCGTTGCGAGGGACTGTTGCCCGACGAGTCGATCGTGCGGCTCAAGCTCAAGGCGATGCAGCTGCACCGCCCGCGCCAATGGGGGGCGTGTTGGCTGGCGCACACCCTGTGGCAAACACTGGACCTGGATGTGTTCTGGGCCGAGCGACTGCCGCCCTCGCGCAAAGGAACACGCTGGGATCTGGTGCTGTTCGTACTTGCGGCCTATCGGCTGATCGCCCCAGGCAGCGAGTGGCGTCTGCACCGCGAGTGGTATGGCCGCACCGCGCTCGCTGATCTGCTGGGCAGCGATGACACGCTCGCTGATCCGCACGTGCTGTACGAGTGCCATGACCGATTGCTCGCGCACAAGGAGGCTCTGTTTACACATCTGACCGGACGCTGGCGGGACCTGTTTAACGTCTCCTTCGAGGTGCTGCTGTATGACCTCACGAGCACCTACTTCGAGTCCGATCCACCGCTCGATGAGAACGACAAACGCCGCCACGGCTACAGCCGCGATCATCGCTTCGACTGCGTGCAGATCGTCATCGCGCTCATCGTCACGCCGGAGGGGTTGCCGCTCGCGTACGAGATCCTACCCGGCAATACCAACGACTCGAAGACTCTGCGCTCCTTCCTGCAGAAGATCGAACATCAATACGGCAAAGCCCAGCGCATCTGGTGTATGGACCGCGGCGTGCCGACCGAAGAGGTCTTGGCCGAGATGCGCCGCAGCGAGCCGCCTGTGCAATACCTGTGCGGCACGCCGAAGGGGCGGCTCAATCGGCTCGAACAATCTCTCGTCACTAAACCCTGGCACAGCGCCCGCGCGGGCGTGAAGGTCAAGCTGCTGCCTGAGGATAATGAACTCTACGTGTTCGCCGAGAGTCTGGATCGGATCGCCAAGGAGCGCTCGATGCGCCGTCGGCAGCTCAAGTGGTTGTGGGCGCGGCTCGTGCAGCTGCAAACGATGGAGCTCTCGCGCGATGCGCTGCTAATGAAGCTCGGCAGTGCGCAAAGCAAAGTCCCGGCGGCATGGCGACTGGTCGAGGTG
Source organism: Candidatus Cybelea sp. (assembly GCA_049517595.1). Taxonomy (GTDB): domain Bacteria; phylum Vulcanimicrobiota; class Vulcanimicrobiia; order Vulcanimicrobiales; family Vulcanimicrobiaceae; genus Cybelea. Next base: position 3,249 of record JBEKRW010000402.1, read on the forward strand.
AAGGTAGAGAAAACCGGCGCAGCCTTCACCTATCGCCTCAATCGCAACAAGCTCAAACAGGTGCGTCGCCGCGAAGGTCGTTACCTGCTTCGCACCAACCTCACCGAGACCGATCCGGTCAAGCTCTGGAACTATTACTTGCAGCTCGTGCAGGTCGAGGAAGCGTTCCGCACCTTGAAAAGCGATCTGGCGATCCGTCCGATCTTCCATCAAGACCCATCACGCATCGAGGCGCACGTGTTCGTCGCCTTCCTTGCGTACTGCTTGTACGTCACGCTCGGACGGCAACTCAAATGCCTCGGACCCGGACTCACCGCGCGCAGTGCGCTGGAGAAATTTGCCGCCGTGCAGATGGTCGACGTGCGAATACCGACCACCGACGCTCGAGAACTTCTGCTTACCCGCTACACACAACCGGAGCCCGAACTCGAGCTCCTACTGGAGCGCTTGAAGCTCACGCTTCCCACCCAGCCCCCGCCCAAAATCAGCGTCGCACAAACCGCCGCCGCAGCCCTCCTGTAGTGCAGACCTTCGGAGGTGTACTCTAAGTGCATCAATCACTTGGCGTCGGCGAAGCCTCGAATCCGCGAAGTTCGGCTAGCCCGCGCGAGTTTGACCGGTCCGCTGCCGTTCAGACCAGGTTGAGATCGACCGGTGGGGTCTGCGCGAAGATGCGCTCGCC
>JBEKRW010000403.1:0-2533 GCA_049517595.1 Candidatus Cybelea sp.
GCCACGCGCCTCCCGCAGCGTCTTGCGGATTTTCTCCGCCAGCCGCTCACGGCTTTGTTGCGCGATTTTCAGCTTCGGCTTCTTGTGCCACGTCATGCTGTAGCCAAGGAACTTCCGCTCCCACGGACGGGCCACCGCGCTCTTCGATGCGTTGACTTTCAACTTCAGTCGCTGCTCCAGAAACGTCGTGACCGATTGCATCACCCGCTCTCCACTCCGCTTGCAGCCAACATAGATGTTGCAGTCGTCCGCATAGCGGCAGAAGCCAAGCCCACGCCGCTCCAGTTCACGGTCCAGATCGTCCAGCAGGATATTCGACAGCAGGGGAGACAGCGGGCCGCCTTGCGGTGTGCCTTCCGTGCGTAGACTCGTTACCCCACCTTCCATCAGTCCCGCCTCCAGATAGCGCCGGATCAGCTTCAGCACCCGTTCATCCACAACCTTGCGCGCCACACGCGCCATAAGCACGTCGTGGTTCACACGGTCGAAGAACTTCTCCAGGTCGAGATCGACGACCCACCGCTTCCCTGCCGCAACGTAGCCTTGCGCCGCTTGCACGGCTTGATGCGCCTTCCACCCTGCGGACGAAGACCTGTCCGCAGGGGCCCGGCGTTGCGTCCAGGACGGAAGCCATAACTCGACACGGAGAACTCCGGATCGAACAGCGGTTGCAAAACCTGATTGAGCGCCTGCTGAATCAGGCGGTCCAACACCGTTGGAATGCCCAGTGTGCGAACCCCGCCTTGCGGCTTGGGAATCTCCACCTTGCGCACCGCCTCCGGTTGATACACGCCCATCAACAGGTCCTGTCGTACCCGTACCCAGTGCCGCTGAAGCCATGGCTTGAACTCCAAGACCGAAAGTCCATCGACTCCCGGCGCTCCTTCGTTCTTCACCACTCGTTCATAGGCCCTGAACAGGTTGCTGCGTTCCACCACGGCTTCCATCAGCCGCAGTGCCTCCGGTTTCGGCAACCCAACAGCCGCCGTACGCGACTCAGCACCAGCGCCGGCCCATGGCAGGTTCCGCCCACCACCCTCCGGACTGGCCATACTTGCGTATGCTTCTGCCTCAGCGTCGCGCATCGAGGTCTGTTCTCCTACTCCCGTACTTCACGTTTGGCCCTCCGCCGCCGGTTGCCCGGCCTTGTTCGAGGACTTCACAGGTGTCGGGTCGGAGGTGGCGCATCAGATTTCGATGCTGGCCACCGTCCGCCGCTCAAACTGCACGTGCAGTTTTCCCGCATGCAGCTTTCACGAAGACTCAACGAGTCGAGGAAGCAAGAGAAGGAATTAATCCGATCAGGTTTACAAGCCCGAGCTCGCCGTAGAGCACCGACTCCGGCAGTTGCTTCCAACCGGTGTTTCGCCAGCGCTTGAATCGATGCGACCAGATGCGTCGCACGATCCATCGGTCAAGCTGGTTGAAGAGCTTTCGGACGTGGGCACGTTTGTAGTACTCGCCCCAACCTCTCAAAAGCGGGTTCAGCGCTTCGATCAGTTGCTCGGTTGCCAGAGGTACGCGCCGCTTCGTGTGCTGCCGCACTTGTTCCTTGAAACGCCGGATCGATTTCTCGCGAGGGTAAGCATACAGTCCACCCGAACGCGCCCGGCTGCGGATCTTAGTCACGGGAAGATATAGTTTCTTCCCACGCTTGATCTTGTAGCCGAGGAACTCGAAGCCGTACCGGGCATGAACGATGCGCGTCTTTTGCGGATGCAGTTCCACGCCCAGTTGTTTCAGGATGCGGCCGGCAGCATCGATGGCTGCTCGCGCCTCTGCCGCGGACTTGCAGGTGACTACCCAGTCGTCCGCGTACCTCGTCAGCTGATATCCCTTGTGCCGCATCTCCCGATCAAACGGGGTCAGGAGGATGTTGCTGAGCAAGGGTGAAGCTACTCCGCCTTGAGGAGTCCCGCGCTCTGTCGGAAACAGGCGCCCTTTGCCATAGCTGCCCGCCTTGAGCATTGCCTCGATGAGGCGCAGCACACGGCCATCCGCTATTTTCTGGGCCACAAGGGTCAGGAGTTTCTCATGACTTACCGACCCGAAGAAGTCCTTCAGGTCCGCATCCACGATCCACTCGCTGCCACCTTCGATCTCTTTCCAGACTTTGCGCAAGGCGTCCTTCGTCGATCGCCCTTGACGGTATCCGTAGTTGGCTTCATCGAATACCGGTTCGAACATAGGCTGCATCCGATTGAGCAGCGCCTGCTGGCACACCCGATCGTAGATCGTCGGAATGCCGAGCCCGCGATACTCTCCTGGCTTACCCACCTTTGGGATTTGGACCTGCCGCACAGGTTGCGGACGATAGACCCCTTCCTTCAGTTCGCTTTGCAATCGGTCCAAGTTCTGGTCCAGTTGCTCGGCGAAATCTTTCAGAGTTTGTCCATCTACTCCTCCGCTGCCCCGGTTGGCTTTTACTCTCTCCCAGGCCATCTCCAGGTTCTTCCGCTGGTATACCTTGTCGATTAATGAATGGACCTTCTTTGCTCCCGCCGGGTTGATCCAGTCCACCAGTCTCCTCGGG
>JBEKRW010000404.1:0-2521 GCA_049517595.1 Candidatus Cybelea sp.
CTTTGCGCAGAAGATGGGCGCACCCCTTGCCATTGTCGACAAGCGGCGCACCGACCTGAACGTGGCAGAGGTGATGCACGTGGTCGGCGACGTGGAGGGCCAGACCTGTCTCATCATCGACGACATCATTGACACGGCGGGCACACTCGTGAAGACCGTTGACGCCCTCTACGCCAATGGCGCTGCGAGCGTTTACGCCTGCGCGAGCCACGCCGTGCTTTCCGGTCCGGCCATCGACCGCATTGCCAATTCGCGCCTGGAACAATTGGTTGTTACCGATACGATTCCTCTGCGCGAAGCAGCACACAAATTGGCCAAGATCAAGGTGCTTTCCATTGCCGGCCTGCTGGGGGCGGCCATCGAGAGCATTCACATGGAAACCAGCGTGAGTACTCTGTTTTCCTAACAGGGGTCAGGGATCAGGTTTCAGGGATCAGTGACCCACAACAAGGGATTCGCCAGTCAACAGGCATAGAGTCAGGCGTCAGAACGGTCTTTCTGATCCCTGACAGCTGAAACCTGACACCTGGCTTCACAAAGGGAGCGGAGCAAATCGGCTTGCAGCTGCACTATCGAGCTGAAAGCTGTCTTTCACCGTGCCCGATTCTAAGGAAACGAGAAAACGCAAATGCCAGAAGTTGTCACAGCTAGGCCCCGCGAGGGCAAATTCAACAAGAACGCCGCGCGCCGCGTGCGCGCAGCGGGAAAGATTCCCGCCGTGCTATACGGCTCCGGGCAGGAGTCGGTCGCCGTCGAAGTCGATCCCAAGCAGATCTCGAGAATTCTCTTTTCCGAGACCGGCCATAACACGATCTTCGATGTTGAGGTGGCAGGGCAGCCCACTGCCAAGGCCATGATTGTCGACTGGCAGCGGGAGCCGATCAAGGACCGTCTGATCCACATCGATCTCAAGCGCATTGCTCTCGACAAGCTCCTGCGCGTCAAGGTGCGCGTTAAGCTGCTGGGCATCCCCATCGGCGTCAAGACGGAGGGCGGTGTTTTGGATCAGGTGTTGCGCCAGGTTGAGGTGGAGTGCCTGCCCGCCGACATTCCGGGCCATATCGATGTGGATGTGAGCGAACTGGGCATGCACCAGGTCCTGCGCGTGAGCGGCTTGCCTCATTCAGAAAAGATCAAGTATCTAACCCCGGAAGATGCGACCGTGGCCCACGTGGTGCACATCCGCGAAGAAGTGGTTGCCACACCGGAGACCGCGGAAGGTGCGGCTGTCGCGGGTGCCGTTGCGCCGGCTGGGGAAGGTGCTGCAGCTGCGCCGGCTGAGCCCGAAGTCATCAAGAAGGGCAAGGCCGAAACGGCTGAGGCGCCGGCAAAGAAGTAAGCCTTGGCGGATGCGAACGAATCCGTTCTTTCCGGCGTGGAGAAGCAGCCCGCCGGAAACACCGGGCGCGGCCCATTCCTGGTTGTGGGTCTCGGCAATCCCGGTCTTGAGTATCTGTGGACCCCGCACAATGCGGGATTCATGGCCATTGACCGCATCGCTCAGCAGGAGGGCGTTGTGGTGCAAAACCGGCGAAGCCGGGCCATCACGGCGGCCTGCCGTATTGCGGGCCGGCCGGTGATTCTGGCCAAGCCGGAGACATACATGAACCTGAGCGGTGTCGCAGTCGCAGCGCTGCTGAGGGAATTGGAAGTGGACCCGGCAAAAGATCTGCTCGTGATTTACGACGAGCTCGATCTGGCGCTGGGAACCTTCAAGATCAGGGAGCGCGGCTCAGCTGCGGGACACAACGGAGCCCGTAGCGTATCGAGCGCCCTGGGCGGTGACGAGTGGTTGCGCTTGCGCATCGGCGTGGGGCCAAGTTTGCCACCGGAAGCCATCGCGGCTGGGGGAAAGAGGCCGGGCAGAGATTATCTGCTCTCTCCCATGGGCAAGCGGGACCTGACCGTGCTGGACGAGATGCTGGACCGGGTTTCAACTGCGGTCGGGCGCATCCTGAGCGATGGGCCGGCAGCCGCGATGAACGAGTTCAATAGAAGGGACTAGGGACGTAGGAGTTGCGAACTGATTGTTGGAGCTTGTAGCTGGTAGTCGGCAGCTTGTAGCTCGTTTGTGCGGGAACCGAGAGCGTCGATTCTCGCAAACTGAGGTTACCGGCTGCGAGTTACCAGTTGAGAAATGTCCACTGAGAGGAAACCTGATGTCGCGAGTGTATGAAGTAATGTTTATCGTCCGGCCAGATGTGCCGGAAGAGGAAGTCGACAAGCTGATCGAGGGATTTAGCGGAACCGTAAAGACCGGCGGCGGCGTGGTGAAGTCGGCGGAGAAGATGGGTCCCCGTAAGCTGGCCTATATGGTGCGCAAGTTTAACGACGGCAATTTCGTTTTGCTGACTATCGAGGCCGGCGGCCCTGTGGTTCTGGAACTGGAGCGCCGGCTGCGCGTCACCGAGCCGGTGATCAAGTTCATCACCGTGCGCATGGACGAGGAAGAAAAGAGGTTGGCCAAGGTGAAAGCGCTGCGCGGCACGCGCCGCAAGGCGAGCAGTGAACCCACGCCTCC
>JBEKRW010000405.1:0-4174 GCA_049517595.1 Candidatus Cybelea sp.
CGCCATGAAGGTCTTGCCACCACCGCTCTTGGCCATGATCAGCATGCTCATCGCGGTTTCCAGATGAGAGTCTGAACTCAACCCCTCGACGTTGAAGAAAAGCCAATTGTTCTCGGTGCGGATATTTGTGTGCCGGTCGAACAATCGGCTGTAAATGCCCTTGTCTGTCCAGGTCCGCAGCTTGATGGCCGCGAGTTTTGCTTCATCGACGGACCGCTGCATCTTTTCTTCGTCCTGCCACTGAGCAAGCTCGTCCCGGAGGTCCGAGAAGGTTGGGACCGGATTGGCGTAACGAAGGCCGACGCGCTTATATGTCCGCCCGATCGCCTCGCTGATGACGTTATCGACGAGTGTGTTGTCGGAACCGGGCGCGTCGCCGATCATGTGCCGCGTGAGATTCTTCAGAAACGCGATCTTCTCCTTCGAAGGTGTCTTTTCGCCCTGCGGGAGATCCCAGGGATTGAGAGTTTCGTTTCCGTCGAGATTCACGTCGATCACTCGGCCGCCCATGAGTTCGACGAGCGGCCGGTAGGAATCGCCGCGTTCGAGGATCGAGATCTGAGTACCCGTCCGGGCCAGCATAAGCAGCAGCAACTGCGCCATGAAGGTCTTGCCACCACCGCTCTTGGCCATGATCAGCATGTTGGCGTCGCCCAGGTTCGCATCGAACGGAGAAAAGGGCACCATCTGACGGGATGGGGTTTCGAGCAGAATCGCCGATGACGCCAAACCTTGCCACGGGACTTCGGCCGGCAACAGGTCTGCCGCGTGCAGGGTCAGGCACTCCAGCTCCCGCTTCGTCTCTTCAGCCATCCCGGGAAGCGTCCCGATGTAGATCCGCTTCTGTGCCAGCGTCTCCGGAATGCCGCGGGCGCCATTCATCCGCGCGATTGCGTGGAGGACGCGCTGGCGTCGGTCCGCAAGAGTCCGCTCGGCTTCTTCCAACTCCTTTGAATTGCAGACAGGCCTGGAGGTTCGTAACCCAACGACCAGACTGAGTTGGCATACCTTCAACGAACTGGACACGACGTCCTGCAGAGTGTGAATCAGCTGTTCCTGCGCGATCTGAGCCTCAACATTGATCTTGAACCCCCCATGGATATCTCTCTGCGCCGCCTGCATCCGGAGAAGCCGTCGTTTGTACGAGCGCATGATCTTGCTTTGATCCGGAATCGCGATCTCCGCGCTGACGACGAGCGGAAACTCCTGTCCCACGAGTTCGCGCGTAATGCCCGGGAATGTCGCATCCGGCATTTCCTTGACGCTGACCCAGGAGTACAGGAGACCTCCAACCTTCAGGTGGCCGTCCTGTTCGTCTTCGATGTTGACGTTCGCGACCTGGGCCCGCGCGCTCTCGTAGGTGAGTCCCTGCTTATAGGGGCGTGCATCGCTTGCGATCGGGTTCAGCGCCCGCTTGACTTCGAGGAACATCTCCTGATCGGTCATGCGCCGCGGTTGCATTCCCGTGGCTTCGAGTGTGGCCTGTGCTCCCGCCATCAGGCTCTCGAATTCCGAAAGGAAATCCTCGTGTTCGCGGAAAGTTCGCTGGATGCACTTGTTCGCTGACAAACTCCACCCGCTCGCTTTCCCCCGGGTCTTCCGCCATTCGAAATCCCGGCTTTCGTGGTGGACGTCAGGATTCCAGATGAAGTAAACATGCAGGCGCCGCCGCAGGTAGTGTCCTTCCTGTTGGCGTGTGTTCCACAATCGGATGCGTTCCCGGTCGAGCGCCTGAAGTACTGCGTTCTCGATCCGTTGTTCTTTGACGTAACGCTCGGTCAGGTCCCCGTGACCGTCCGTGACCTCGTATCGAATCTGCATTCGCATCGACCGCTCGGGCAACGAGCGCACCAGCGCCTCCAGCACCTCTTTGGTTCGATTGCGCGTTTCGTCCGCATGAAAAAATGTATTCAGTCCGTTGGCTTCATAGCCCGCCACGAAGCTGCCGTTTGTGCGGACAATGCACCCATCCAGATAGTCTCGAACCGGCAGCAGCTCGCAAAGCGCCGGCTGGCGGAGAGAATCTTCCCATTGGCGGCGGGTCATCGGCATTCAGGACTCCTCGGCTTTCAGGTATTCCACGCGCTGTTCTGAGTCCGGCTCGAGGGCGCAGTAGACATGCGGCTTCATGTGAAACCTCAGCCAGTCCTGGAGGTAGCCGCGCGGTTTCCCGTACTTGAACAGGATGAGGGCGGGAATACTCAATACGGGGACGACGTACTGCAGAAAGACATTCATAGGGATTCCGAACATCTCCCTCTGCAGGAATCTGCCGAACATGTTCATCACGACGGCCAATCCGAGGATGACGAACAGGTCCTCAAACTCCAGATAGAGGAACGTGACCTTCGTCGTCAGATTCCTCGGAACCGGTGTCACTGTGAGCGCCATATCTCTCTCCTTCGACCTCTCTTTTCAGTTCGCATCGCATCGCTCCCTCAGCTCACGCCTGCCGTACCTCTCGCCACGAAGAACTCGCCGAGCCGGAGAAGACCCGAAGCCATGAGGCACAGTATGGCTCCCAGGAAATGCCGGGTATGGTTGAACTGGTGGTGGACCTGGTGTTCGAACAGTCCACCGAACTTCAGCGCCCCAATAGCGACATGCATTCCTGCATACACGGGAAGGATGACGTTGGCGAACCAATCGACCAGGTTCAGAACCGAGTTCCAGTAAAGGTCCGGGTTGTTCCACCCGAGTTGACCCGTGAACTTCTCGAACATTCGGAGAAGACCCGAGACCATCAGGCACATCAACCCTCCATAGGCCCACATCGAGTAAATCTGGTGATAGCCGCGCGCGTACTGAATGACGGCGAGAGCGATGAATAACGCTCCCAGGGTCGGCATAATCACGTTACCGGCCCAGTTTGTCAGATTCAGGATTCCGTTATAGAGGGACATGTTCTTTTCCAGCTCCTACATCATCGAGGTGATCAGCTTCCAGATGGCTGAGACCGTCAGTAGCCCGATGGTGGCGCCGATCATCGGCATCACGGGTTTCCGTGACACGAAGTTCCAGATCCCTCCGATGACGGCCAGCCCGGCGGCGATCGGGCAGAGGGTCCCCGCGAGATAGTTCCACAGGCTGTCGAGCACATCCGCGGTCGCGTACGACGTCCCGCTGTTGTAGCTGTTAATCAGGTTCAGCGTTGTCTGAATCGCAAGCAGAAACATCGCGCCCAGAACTGAAGGCAGCGGATGCCCTCCCTGAACTGTGTCGAGGATCGCTCGCACCACAAAGAACGCGGCAAAGGAGGTGGCGAGCCTGGTCAGTACAAAATTCTGCACAAAGTTCGCGAGGTCACTTTGAAGGGTGGCCATCCACCCGGTACCGATTCCGCCGCCAGGCAAAGACGCTGGCACTCCGAACGATGGGAACCAACTGATGAGCTGGGGCAGAGTTAGAAAGACGATCGCCCAGAACATCCATTTCGCGAAATTCCCACCGATCAACGCGTCGGGAACAGATCCCTGCCGCAGACTGAGTCCTGACAGCACCAGGCAGATGACAGCGGCGGAAGGCGCAAGCAACAGCATCAATCTCATGAAATCTGTAATCAGCGGTGGAGGGGCCATAGTCGTTTCCTTTCAAATCGAAACCGACGGGCGCCGTCGTGTCTCCCCGGCGGCGCTCGCCGAATGCAGGTCTATGTGACTCCGGCGGTGCCCTGGGAAATCCAGTATTCGAGCAGTCGTGTGACTCCTGAAACCATCAGGAGACCGATTGCCGTGAACACCCATTTGGCGAATCCGCGGCCCATGGCGAACGATCCGATCGCCATAAGGGCAGCGCCGCCGGCGCCGACCGGCGCGATTACGTTTCCGATCCAGTTGATCAGGTTCAGGAAGGTTCCTTCTGGCTGCGTGGCCTGTTGACCCTGAACGGCTACGTTGACCTGAGGGGCCGTTCCGAGATTCTGGGCCATCAAGCTCGCTTGCACAGCGAAAACGAACAGAACGAGAACGACTGCGATCATGACCTCTCGCTGCCGAGAATTTTGCATCATCGGGATTAGTTGCTCCTTTCTTCCCCGTGTGGGGATGGAAGAAACGTAACCCGATTCGAGAAGCCGCGCAAACGGACGTTACTTGGGATGACGCGGGATTTCAGCACGAGGGATCGCAGAGCGTCAAGAGACAACACAACCGCGACGTTCTACCCAGCGCGATGC
>JBEKRW010000406.1:0-2732 GCA_049517595.1 Candidatus Cybelea sp.
ACGGTTCGTTTGCCTTCGGGGTCCTCGTCGTAGGCGGTCGGCGTGCGCCCATTGAGTGATTGCTCGATCAGGTCGGTAGCTCGGAAGCGGGCGGTCCCATATGTCGTCGTGTTGCTGACCACGAATTTCGCGGCGTAGTCGGGTTCAACGATCCAGGTGGCAATGGCTTCGGCGTATCCGATCTTCACGCTTGAGGGTGTGACATCCAGCAATTCCGACACGAAGGCACGGATGTCGGAAGGTGGAATCCACGAAGAGCCCAGCCGTGCTTCGATCTCGCCCGGTTCCAGATCCTTAGGCTGAACCTCGCGCAACGCTTCCACGTTTCGTTGATAGGCCGAGTCGAACCGCTCGGCAGCTTGCGCCACGACCAGTTTGGCGCGCACGTTGCCGCTGAGATAGCTGTCGGCGGTTTCCCATTCTCCGCCTTCGGGATTCCGGTAGGCCAGCGGCCCGAGTTCGCCCTGAAGGTCGGCCGCGCATCTCGCGGTTAGAGATTCCATGCGCGGCCAGTTGATCGCGCCAGTCTCATTGAGAGACACGAGCAGAGCCTCGGACGCAGCTTCGACACGCTCAACCGGGCGATAGCGCTCCAACGTGCGGCGGTTGAAGATCGGAGTCTTGGTTGCCCGCTTCGTCTCCGGGTTGAACTCTTCGAGCGAGAGCAGAAGGGGATGGTCGGGATCGCCAGCGAAAGCCTTTACGTTGTCGCGCGCGTTGAGGGGGCCATAGCGGGAGACAAAAAAGTCGTAAGTTCGATTCAGCTGGTTGCGGGCTTCAACGATGTTCCGGTCGTCTCCATCGGAGAGCTGGGTTCGGAACACCTCCCGCACCGCGTCGCGAACTTGAAGCATTCCACGAACCCTTGCGCGGACGGAAGCCGGGAGGGCCAGAGGTTCGAATATCTCGCCATGACGGACGACGATTTGTCCATCACGATCAGCGAGCCCACCTTCTTTAACGGCACCGACTGCCGGGACCTGCTCAAGGTCCGTTCGGAGAACCGGCCCCTGACTTTCTCTGTCCCGATAAACGTTTCCGGGAAGACGTGAGATGGCCTCGTCAAGAATGTTTGCGTCCAGAGTTCCGATCAGCTCCGGCACCAGGCCATACTGACCGTGTCCAACCTCCATCCGGCCCAGCATCATTTCCGGATGTCGGGCAAAGTACTCGTTGACCTCGATCAGCCCGTCTTCCGTTTCGATAGTGCCAAGATCCGCCCAGGTCTCGCCGGTACGCTGCATGTCCAGCGAACGCTTCTGAAGGAACAAGATGTCAGTGGTGACTTCGGTCCCCGCATTTGCCTTGAATGCCGTATTTGGGAGCCGTAGCGCGCCCAACAGCACCGCACCATCGGCCAGATGGCGGCGAACGGCGGAGTCCTTCTTGTCCATCGTGTAGTGGCTGGTGATGAGAGCCACAACTCCACCGGGGCGCACAACATCAAGGCACTTCGCCAGAAAGTAATCGTGAATCGCGCGCGTGAGGTGCGGGCTTCGCCGATACGCCGGATCGAACACCGGGTAGTTGCCAAATGGAATGTTGCCGATCACGGCATCGAAGAAGTTTCCCGGAAGCTGCGTCTCTTCGAGGGCCTTCGCATGGACATTCGAATCGGGGTAGAGCTTACTGGCGATTCGAGCGGTTACGGAATCAAGCTCCACGCCTGTGCGTTTCGTGTCGGCGTAGAGACCTTCGGGCATCATGCCGAAGAAATGGCCCACGCCCATCGACGGCTCAAGAATGTGCGCTCCCGCCTGCAATCCGAAACGCTCCATCGCTTGCCACATCGCCTGTACGACTTCGGGGGAGGTGTAATGCGCATTCGGCGTCGAGGCGCGTGCCGAGGTGTACTCCTCCTCGCTGAGCGCGCCTTTCAACTCATCCGCGATCCCGCGCCAATCGTATGGCGGATACAAGGCAAACAAATTCGAGAGGGCGCCCCATCCCGTGTACTTGACGAGTACGGCCTTCTCGTCGGGTGTCGCCGGACGGGCTTCGGCTTCAATAGTCTTGAGCGTGCGGATAGCGGCCAGGTTGGCCTGTGCCTTCTGTTTCGGACTGCCCTCGCCGATGGCGTTGGCGGCAGTTATGCGGAGGTCGCGGGCAAGGGTTGATACGGGTCGAGGCTCGCTGGATCGAACGACAACTGGGGCTGATCCTCCTCGTCCGGAAGGAATGCCCATTCCCTCGTCGCGATCTCCCACGCCGGTTGGTAGTCCATCTTCTGAACCACCGTCAAATCGTAGAGCAGGTTCCCCGTCAGTTCCTGAGCCGCGTAGATCGCCTCCTGGAGCTGGTTCTGCTGGGTCAACTTCCGGACCATCGCCGGGCGGTAACGATTCCAGTGTTCGAGGATCTGGTGTCCGAGTGGCGTCAGTGTGTTGGTTTCGATCATCGCGGGACTCCGTTTCTAAAGTACCAAGAATTTCAACATCGGGAGCATCCGAGAAGAGGCTGAGTTGACCGATGTCTGCGGGTTGAATGCCAAATCGTGATTTTGCCATTGGCTGTTACCTGTTCGTGGAATTGCCCTCAGGAGTTGACCGCCATGAAAAGCGGTAGCCGGAACAATCGCGCCCAGCCTCTGAGAGCAGCGGCCTGGTAAGCGGGAATCGTTGTTTCGTTGAACCAGAAACTGTTGCTGATTCCGATAATCGCGGTTGGGTGGTGGAGCATCGACGCCAGTACCGGGAAGGTCAGTATCTCTTCGTAGCAGATCAGCACGGCGG
>JBEKRW010000407.1:0-3000 GCA_049517595.1 Candidatus Cybelea sp.
AGTGGGGCAGAGGCTGCCGGACGAAAAGATTGAAGAAGGGATCGGTCTGGCCCGCCGACGCGTTGAAAATGTCGACCGGGACGAGGGTCTGACCGCTGGTCCAGCGGTAGGAAGCGATCCATTTCGTCTTGCTGCGGGGCAGGGTGCCATTCAGCTTGAGAGCGGCCGAGTGCCGCCATCCGTGCTCAAGGTTATCCGGTACCGCAGTCCAATTGACGTTGGGCTGCTGCAACTCCAGTACGCCGCCGTAAGCGTAATCCAAGGTCGCGGTGACGCTGTTCGACAGCCTGCGCTGGAAGACGAAACGAACACCCTGGGCCTGCAACTCGCCACCGTTGTAGCTGAAAGTTCCGGAGTAAGGATCGGGCAGAATGTCGCCGGTAGCGATGTCGATATTGCCGACGCCAAGCAATGCCGGGTCCTTGATGCGGTCGTTGTAATAGGCAAGCTGGAGCTTGTTGGCGCCCATGCGCTCCGAGAGCGAGACCTCATGGTGATGTGCATTCTCCAGTAGCGGCTGCCCATTGATCATGGTCATGCGGGGACCGGTTTCGCTGAGGTCTGCCGGGGCCGAGTCGAAACCCTTACTGGCGCGGGTGTTGGGCTCGGACGTAGCGTACCGGTATTCGAAAATCGTGTTCTCGCCCAGGTGGAAATCCATGGTAGCCGAGGGCCGGAAGGCGTTTGCTTCGTGTCCCAGGAACTCAATTGCCTGTCCCTCAGCCCCGACTTGCACATCCATCAGGTTGCCGACCGAGTAGCTGTCCAGGTAGGACATTCCGATGGCTTCCAGGGCACCGTCATGCGGGACCATGTCCGGGGCAGAGAAGCGCCGCACGATCAAAGCGACAGACTGGTCTCCGTTAGCCGTGTTGCGGGCGTAAGAGGCGCGGACCACGCCGTCGGGCACACCACTTCCGTATCCCACGTCCCCGGAAAATCCTAAAGTGCCGGTGTGGAAGAGCGACTGCTCGATGTTAAAGGCGGTTCCAAGGTCGGCTGCGCTACCATAGCCTTCGCCGGCAGCACCTGCCATCACAGCCAACGTCCCCTTTAGCGGCTGTCCTTCCCGCTCGGTTTCTACGATGAGGGCGGTGTCGCCATCAAAACGGAGAACGGGACGGTTCGCAGTCGAGCGTAAGGTCCACCTCCAACTGTCGTCATCGGTATCGCCCTTCTTGAGCGGCGGCAGCATACTGACCGCTTCAAGCAAAGTTTTCAGGGTGATGTTGATGACCTTGCTGGAACCGGCCGCCAGCACAACATCCTGACGCAAGGTGCTGAGGAAGGAAGGAGCGGAAACATCCACATCGTAACTGCCGGCGGCCAATCCGGACAGACTGAAGAAACCCCGGGCATCGGTGTACGCCATCTGGGGTTGTCCCGCGGAACCGAGCAGTTCGACGGTGGCGCCCATCTGCGGCACGCCGGCCGAGTTTCTGACGTATCCCGAAATTGAGCCCGCGTTAACCCCGGCCGACGCCGCCACGCACAGCGAGGCCACTACCACACAATATGCCAGGATTCGGGTCATTGTGTACGCCTCCTGTCAGAGGTTTCGGGAGCAAAAGTGCAGCGGACTAAAACCGCCATCCCGGTTACTGGGCTACTCAACAGCAAAGCGCACCGTGGGCGCGATCTGCTGTTTTGAGACGTTATCGTCAACTTTTACCGTCAGCTTGTAGACGCCGGGTTGAAAGCTATTCAAGCTCAAGCTTTTCTCCAGCGTGATTTGGTCTCCCACATTGCCCAGGCTTTCGGTCGACTCCGAAGAGTGCAATACCGCCTGGTTGTTGGCCAAGTTCACAATCTCATAGTCAATCTTGGCCGAGGGCTTCTTGGTCTTTTCGTCCTGCTGAAGATTATAAACCTGCATCCACAAGCTCATGCGCTGATCGTGTTTAAAGCTTTCCGGTTTGCCGTCAGCGCCGTCCAGATGGGGGTAGGTCAACTTGGTCTCGCCGAGCACAAAGGCTCCCGAGCCCACATTCTTGCTCGGGACCTTCTCCATTTGATCGGCCAGAATCAGGGAGGACGCTGACAACTTGTCGTCGCTATATTCGGGGACCACGATGCCGCGAGTCCAGGTGCCCATGCGATCGCCGTTTACGTCCTTCACCACGATATCGATGCGATAGCGCCCGGGGCGCAGCGGAACCGCCTTCCAATAGAGCGAGGAATGATCCATCGTCTTTTCCAGCAGCTCTTGCGGCACATCCACTTGTACGCTGTCCTCAAATGTCTGTGCGACATGCCCCGTAAGTCCCGTCACGCGGCCGAAGATGTTGACCGTCCCACGTTGAATGCCATCCTTGGAAACAAAGGTAATGTCCTTGTTCTTCACTTGCAGGGTCACCGGAACCAGCACCGTGTCGCCAGTGATCTTCACGTAATCGGTGCGGACTTCGAAGGGCATTAAACTGACGTTGATCTTGTGGCTGACAACCTCCTCCAGATCTTTGAATTTGACCGGTGGCGGCGCCTGCACTTTGGCCATCATCTCCATCTTGTCGAACTCTTTGGTGTTCTGCATGGCCTGCATCGTGCCAGGATTCGCGGCGAAAGGATCCATGCGGTCGGTCTTGCTGCTCAAGCCCATTTGCTCGTACTGCGTGGCGCCGCCAGGGGTGTTTAACAAGGCATCTTTTTCGTTGACGCTGGTCGCCAGGTGGAAGTCGCCGCACATGCAGGGGTCGACGAACTCCAGATTGACTTCCTGGCCGACTCCTTCGAGGTAGCGATAGCGCCAGTCCTCGAAAGGATAGGTACTGGTGGTGCCGCCGCCCTCCTCCTGCGGCCGGTCGTAAGTGCCCCCGGCATCGTGGGCTACGATCTGGTCAGGGGCCCCCCACATGATGTAAATACGGCCGCGGTCCGTCTTCCAGCCGGGTTTGCCGGCGGCAAAGTGCTCGTTGGCGTAAGCGATGCGGCGATAATGCTCTTCCTTGTACTCGTTCTCGGGGGTGTCGGGGGTCGGATCGCGACGCAGCCAGAACTGCT
>JBEKRW010000408.1:0-3002 GCA_049517595.1 Candidatus Cybelea sp.
CGCGCCGAGATACCCGGTCCCAACTCCGCCGAGACATCCTTGAAACGCCCATCGCCCAGGTTGCGATACACAAGACGCGGATTCTTGAACGATTCGCCGAAGTCGTACTTATCGACCTCGGGATAGACGTGCCCGTTGACCTGGACGATGTCGGCCCAGCCGTCATTGTCGTAGTCGATGAAGCCGCATCCCCAGGCAACGTAGTTGCTGTGAATGCCGACTCCCGAATTGAATGAGACTTCAGTGAAGGTGCCGTCGCCGTTGTTGTGATAGAGATCGGAGGTGTCGTCGGCGAAGTTGGTTTTGAAGATGTCGAACCATCCGTCGCAGTCGTAGTCGGCCACGCCAACGCCCATGCCTGCCTGCTCGTGCCCATCGGCGTTGTAGGCGCAGCCGGAGAGAACCGCGACGTCGGTAAACGTGCCGTCGTGGTTATTCTGAAAGAGGATGCTCGGCTCGGAGTCGACCGCGACATAGATATCGGGCCAGCCGTCGTTATCGAAGTCGTAGGAGACGGCGGTGATGGAGTAGCGGGGGCCGGTCTTGAGAATGCCCGCTTTCTCCGAAACGTCGGTGAAGGTCCCGTCGCCATTGTTGCGGTAGAGAATGTCGGTGTCGCCGGGCAGGCCGCGTGGACCGCACATCGTGGGGATGCCCTTCCATTGGCAAAACACGGCGCTATCCATAGAAGGCGGATGGTCGGGGTCGAACGCGACAAAGTTGCAAACGAAGAGATCGAGATGGCCGTCCCGATCGTAGTCGAGGAAGGTGCAGCCCGTGCCCCAGCGCCCCTTTTCCTGATAGAGGCCCGTCTGCCGCGTGACATCGGTGAACGTACCGTTGCCATTGTTGTGAAAGAGAATGTTTCGCCCCCAGAAAGTGCAGAAGAGATCGTCCCAGCCGTCGTTGTCGTAATCGCCCACGCACACGCCGGTCTGCCAGCCTGAGCGGCCAATGCCCGATTTCTCGGTCACGTCGGTAAAGGTGCCGTCACGATTGTTCTTGAAAAGGTGCGTGGTCGGGGCTTGTCCCGCAGGCCAGTGTGCGTCGAGGCGGCTGCCGTTCGTGAGGTAAATGTCGAGCCAGCCATCGTTGTCATAGTCAAAGAAGGCAATACCGCTTCCCTTGGTTTCGACAATCACGCGCTTGTGCTCCACGCCGCCCCAGACGTTGGGGACGTTGAGTCCCGCCTGTTGCGCCACGTCGATAAACTGAATGCCGGTTGCCGGCGCCGCGGCCACCTGCGCCCGCACGACGCCGGAACTGCCCCAGCGCCAGAGAGGCGTGGTGACGACGTCGAGCAGCCCGCCGCCTAGAACAAACAAAGATGAGCCAAGAAATCGCCGCCGTGGATGAATCATCTGCGAGGAGTTACGCGCCTTTCTGCCTGCCTAAGAATTGATGAGAGCTGGAATCGTTCGCGCCGCGTCACTTTGCGTGCACCTTGGGGAACGGATGCGGCACGATGCCCGTTCCCTCTTTCACCGCAATGATTGTATCGATCGGCACGTTGGTCAGCTTGTCGATCTGGCCGCTGGGCCAGGTAATCACCAGCGAATCGATTTTGCCGCGCTTGCCCAGACCGAAATGAATGCGCGGATCGCTGGCAGACATATAGCTGGTGCCGCCCTTGGCCTGGTCCACGCGGACCATGTCGCCCGCGGTGAGCTTCAGCTCGGCTCCCGTGCCATCGCGGTTGGACTTTGTCCCGATCAGCAACACCTCCAACCAATGATTGCCTGTTCCGCCCTCGTTTTTCATCAGCTCGGGAGCGTCTCCCCGGCAATTGACCACAAAACCTACGTTGCCGTCGTTGAAAAAGTCCGCTGTCGCCAGTCCGCGGCCCGCGACCGACCGATTGAAGTCCGGACCCAGCGCGTCCGAGGCTTTCTCGAACCGGCCCTGGCCCAGGTTATGCCACATCAGCAACGGCTCCTTGTAAGTGACGAGGCTGTGGTAGAGCTGAACGTTGTCGACCATGGCTCCGTTGGCCTGCAGAATGTCGGGCCATCCATCGTTGTCGTAGTCAATGAATTTGGCCGCCACGCCGCTCAACAGCATGGCCTTGTTTCCAATCCCGGAACTAAAAGTGGCGTCGGTAAACGTCCCATCGCCGTTGTTGTGATAAAGCCGATTCAACTCGAAGTCGAGGTGGGTGATGTAGACGTCGAGCAGTCCATCGCCGTCCACGTCGGCAACGTCGATTCCCATTCCTGCTTCGTAGCGCCCATCCTCACTGGCCGCCATTCCCGAAAGAAGCGAGACGTCGGTGAAAGTTCCGTTGCCATTGTTCTGGAAGACAAAGTTGGGCCACGTGTCGTTGGCGATCAAGATGTCGGGCCAGCCACTGCCGAACATATCGGCGGTGACCACTCCCATTCCCTTCGCCTCCGGCTTGCTGACGCCGGATTTGTCGCTCACATCGGTAAATGTCCCATCGTGATTGTTGTGATAGAGCTTGATGTGCTCGCCCTTGTAGTTGTTCGGGCTGCAGTAGGAGCGATAGCCCGGCTTGCGCTCGCCGCACCACTCGTTGTTTTCGAAGGTCCACTGCAGGTAGTTGAGCACCACGAGGTCGAGCCATCCATCCTTGTCAAAATCGACCCACGCTGCGCTGGTGGACCACTGGCCCTCGTCGGCTACGCCTGCCTTGGCGGTGACGTCGGTAAACGTGCCGTCGCCATTATTGCGGTAAAGGATGGCGCGGCCATAGCCGGTGACGTACATGTCGGGGTAGCCGTCGTTGTCGTAGTCGCCAACGGCTACGCCCTGGCCGTAATGACCTTCGCCGCCCACACCCGCTTTCTCTGTCACGTCGGTGAAGGTACCGTCGCCATTGTTGCGATAAAGGGCCGATCGCAGGGGATGGTCGGGTTTGTACGCGTCGGTCGCGCCTGACTGCACAAAAAAGAGATCCAGAAGCCCATCCTGGTTGTAGTCGATCCACCCCACGCCGGTGCCCATGGTCTCAAGGTAGTATTTCTGCTCGGATGTCGTGGAAT
>JBEKRW010000409.1:0-2969 GCA_049517595.1 Candidatus Cybelea sp.
CACCGCCTGGCGCAGCGATTCCGCCTGCTGTTGGCGGACGTCGGGAACAGCATCGAGTTGCGTCTTCAATCTCTGTACGGAGTCACTGCCGGTCGACAGCGTGGCTACATCGTCGGAGGCAGTAGTGACGCCGGCTGGATCGGGGACGGCCGGCTGCCTGGTTTCGGCAGCGCCTGCCGAAGCGCTGCTTCGTGTCAGCTCCGGCAGGGCGGATGGATCTAAATCGATTCTCATTGGGGGAACCTCGCTTTACGGTATTGCCTTACAAGTATGAGATCGGCAATTGGCGGCAGGACTTTAATGCCGGGCACGCAAATTCTTCCCAATCCCCTTGGCATTCCTATCGGCCCGTCCCTTCTTTAGGATTAGCGGAGTTGGCCACCGCATCCGGCGGCGCTTGCCCGCCTTCGAGGCTGGGCTGCGCCCGGCTCTGTAGCTGCCGCAGGATCATGCTGGCAATTCCAATCCCTCCCCGCGCCGAAAGCGCGCTGGCGATGGCCTGGGTCCCCAGGCTGCTCACCGTGTCGTGGGCTGGGTCCTGGCTCTCTTCCGTCCCCAGAAAGCTTTTGTTCATCTTCTCCATCCAGCTCTGGAGCAGGATGGACTCGAACTCGTGCGCCGCCTTGACGAGCTTCGGAGAAGGCGCTGCCGCGCTACGGTCAGCGGACGGTAACGGATTTTGCCCGGGTATGGCAGGCAGCATGGTCAGATCACCTCCAGATCGGCTTCCAGCGCCCCTGCTGCCTTGATGGCTTGCAGGATGGCGACCACGTCGCGCGCCGTCGCTCCAATGGCTTGCAACCCGTTCACCAGCTGCTCCACGCTGGCGCCTTCGCCCAGCTCGATGCGCTTGACCTTTTCGTCCTTGCTCTCCACCGTGGTTTGCGGAACGACGGTGGTCTGCCCGGTATTGCTAAAAGGCAACGGCTGTGACACCTGGTAGTCGGTGGCAATCTCAATCGACAGATCGCCATGCAGGATGGAGACCGCGCTGAGCCGCACGTCCCTGCCCATGACGATGGTCCCGGTCCGTTCGCTGACCACCACCCGGGCACGGGGATGGATCTCAACTTTCAGGCTCAACAACCGCGCCAGCAATTCCGACAGGCCAGTCGCCGGCATGCCCTGCAACTCCACCCGCCCGCTGTCGACCGCCGTCGCCATGGGATGTCCCACCTCCTGATTGATGGCCGCCGCCATGTCACGGGTGATGCGAAAATCGGGATCGCGCACCAGCAGCGAGATCTGGGTCAGCTTGCGCAGGTCGATGGAGGCGTCGCGCTCCACCAGCGCGCCGTTGGGGACACGGCCTGCGGTGGGATGATTGACCTGCTTGGAGTTCGCTCCTGACTTGCCCGCGGTGTATCCCCCCAGCGTGACCGCTCCCTGAGCTTCGGCATAGACCTGGCCATCGGCGGCATAGAGCGGCGATAACAGCAGGGTCCCGCCCTCCAGACTCTTGGCGTCGCCGATGGAAGACACCGTAACATCGATTTGCGTTCCCGGCCGCGCGAAGGCGGGCAGCGAAGCGGTAACGAAGACCGCAGCCACGTTCTTCACGCTTACCGACGCCACCGGAATCTGTACTCCCATCTTCTGAAGAATGTTGGCCAGGGTCTGCACGCTGAACATGGTCTGCTGGCGGTCGCCGGTCCCAGCCAGGCCCACCACCATGCCGTAGCCGATCAGCGGGTTCTCGCGTACGCCCTCAATGGATGCCAGGTCGCGAATGGGAAGATGAGTGGCTGCCTCCTGCGCCCAGAGAAACGGCGCGGCGGCAATGCCCAGCCATAACCAGAAAGTGAGCCCGACTTGTGGTCTGGATTTCATTAGAAGTTCAACAGCTTCATCAGCAGGCGGACGAATACGTTGGGTTGCCGGACAGCGTCGCTGACCACGCCCTTGCCCTTCACTTCCAGCTCCAGATCGCTGAGCGAGGTGGAAGGCACCGAATTGTTGGAGAGTATGTCACCGGGCCGCACCACCCCGCGCAGGATGATGGTCTGGGCTTCCTGGTTGAAGCTCACCTGGCGCTCAGCTTCAACGACGAGGTTGCCGTTGGGCAGCACCGCGACTACGCGTCCGGAAATGTTGGCCTGCAGCAGAGTGGTGCTGTTGGCGGCGCCTCCGCCTTTCAGGTTGCTGCTGGAGGTCAGGCCGTAGAGCGGGTTGAACGACGCCGTATTGACTTGCCCGGCGATGGCCGTTACGCCCGAGCTTGAGCTAAAAGCCCGCTGCGCAGTCACATCGTGCTCGGCTTGCGCCAGCGTCTGCTCGACGATGCTGATGATGACCAGATCGTTGAGCCGGCGCGCCTTGTAGTCGGTCGCCAAGTCGGTAAGCAGGCTGCCCTGAAGCGGCCACAGACTGCCCGGAGAAGTCGTCACCGGGACCGGCTGGCCCTGCACCCGGGTCAGAAACTGTTGCAACGAGGTCAGAGGCTGCGCCGGATTTTTCTTGCCTTTGGTATTAGCGGCGCCGGCGAAGACCACGGTGCAACTCAGCGCCGTAACCGCCATCGCTCGATACAGGGTCCTCAGTCTCGGGGTTGTGTTTCTCATTGCGCCACTTTCACCAGGCCGGGACCGGCCACCGTCGCCAGCAGGACGCGATGGGTCGTCCGGTTCTGCACCCGAATGCGCTCACCCAGCCCGCCCGACTCCAGGCAAACTACCGTCGCCCGCAGCCGCACGCCGGGCAGTTCCTCAACCAGTTCCACCTGCGCGCCCCGGCGCGCCAGGGTGGCAGGATTCATCTGCCGATCGCGCTGGATGATACCTGGGAGCTCCGCCGTAGCCGGGTCACCGCCAGGTCGAAGGAGACGACCGCCTTCCGGCCTCCGCAACAGCGCATGAAAGGGCAGGCAGTCGCGCCGCGAAGCGCAGTCCAGGCGCAACATCCAGGTGCCTGCGGCGAAACCCGGCCGGGCGGAAATCACATGCAGCGCGGCACTCGCCGGCAGCGAGGTA
>JBEKRW010000410.1:0-2954 GCA_049517595.1 Candidatus Cybelea sp.
CACAGTCGACCAGCTATAGACGACGCGATAGCCCGAGGCGTCGACAGCCACGCACGAGCTGGGCGAGACACAAGATATGGCGTTCAGCGTCCGGGTGCTGTCGATATCTTGGTCGGCAGACCACGAGGTGCCGTTGTAGGTGAGTACGTTGCCGTCGTTGTCGGTGGCCACGCAGTACGAAGAGCTGGTGCAAGACACCCGCCTCCAAGGCGTGGGAGCCGTCGATGTCGGAGGGTGTCGACCACGAAGTGCCGTTGTAGGTGGTCGCGTAGCCCGATGTGTCCACTGCTGCGCAGAAACTCGTGGTCGGGCACGATACGCCGTGGACGGTCCGGGTGGAGTCTTCAGAAGTGGCGCTTGACCATGAGCTGCCATTGTAGGTGAGCACGTTGCCGTCATTGTCGGTGGCCACGCAGTACGAAGAGCTTGTGCACGACACCGCTTCCAGTGCGTGCGAGCCGTCCTTGTCGGCCGCCGTCGCCCAGCTGGTGCCGTTGTAGGTGGTGATGTAACCCGAGTTGTCGACAGCTGCACAGAAGCTCGTCGTCGGGCAGGAGATGGCATTAATTGCGTAATCCGGCCGAAAGCGGACACCCCGACGTAGCCCCCGGGTAGGCGGTGCCTTGGTCCACCAAGGCGGGCACGTGGCCTCTTTGACTAGTTACAGCCATGTAACTCAAGGAGGACCACGTGCCCAGAAAGAGGCTACCTATGAGGAAGATCAACGAGGTCCTGCGGCTGAAGGCCGCGGGGCTGAGCGTCAGGGAGATCGCCCGCAGCACCGGCGCAGCACGGACCACGGTGTACGAGTACCTGGTGCGGGCAGACGGGGCCGGGCTGACCTGGCCCCTGCCTGACGACATGGACGACGACGCCCTGGAGGCCAAGCTGTTCCCCCCGGCCACCGCCGAGCTGGCGGAGCGCCGGCCCTTGCCGGACTGGCGGGCGGTGCACCGCGAGCTGCGCCGCGGCCGCCACGTCACGCTGCGGCTTTTGTGGCTGGAGTGGAAGCAAGACCACCCTGACGGCTGGGCCTATAGCCAGTACTGCTGGCATTACCACCGCTGGCTGGGGGCCCAGGACGTGGTGATGAGGCTCAATTACCCGCCTGGGGCAAGGATGTTCGTCGACTACAGCGGCGACAAAGTACCGGTGGTCGACGCCGGCACGGGCGAGGTATGCCAGGCCGAGGTCTTCGTTGCCGTGCTGGGCTGTTCGGGCATGCTCTACGCCGAGGCATCCATGTCCCAGGACCTGCCCAGTTGGCTAATGGCCCACGTGCATGCCTACGAGGCCTACAGCGGGGTGAGCGAGGCCACTACGCCAGACAACCTAAAGGCCGGGGTGACCCGGGCGTGTTATTACGACCCCGAGGTCAACGCCTCTTACGGCGAGCTCGGCCGCCATTATGGCACGGTCATATTGCCGACAAGGGCGGCCCACCCACGTGATAAAGCGGCTGTCGAGGCCGGTGTTCTCCAGGTCGAGCGATGGGTGCTGGCCCCGCTGCGCCATGCGACGTTTTACAGCCTGGCCGAGCTCAACTGGGCCATCAGGCAAAAAGTGGCTGAACTGAACAACAAAGCCTTCAGGGGTGAGCCCAGCTCGCGCCGCGAACTGTTCGAGGACCTGGAGCGCCCGGTGCTAAAGCCCTTGCCAGCTAAGCGTTACGAACTGTCCGAGTGGAAGAAGGTCACGGTCAATATCGATTACCACGTCGAATTTGACCGGCATTATTACTCGGTCCCCTACAGCCTGGTGCGCCAAAAGCTCGAGGTGCGGGCCACCGCCTCGACCATCGAGGTCCACAAAGGCGCCCGGCGCGTGGCCAGCCATGTTCGAGAGCGCGGCCGGCGCCGCTATATCACCGACCCGGCCCACATGCCCCCCAGCCACCGTGCGCACCTGGAATGGTCACCCAGCCGCCTGGTGGACTGGGCCGCCACGGTTAGCCCGCACGCGGCCGCCCTAGCCACCAAATTGCTCGAGTCCAAGCCTCATCCCGAGCACTCCTACAGGGCGTGCTTGGGCCTCATGAGCCTGGCCAAGCGTTATGGCAACGAGCGGCTCGGGGCAGCCTGCGCCCGGGCGCTGGCCAGTGGGGCGGTGTCGTATACCTCAGTGAAATCGATCCTGGCCGAGAACCTGGACCGGGTGCCGCTCAGCACCGCGTCGCCTGCCCCGGTGCCGCCCGAGCACGAGAACCTGCGCGGTGCTGGTTATTACGCCGACGAAAAGGAGGCATAAATGCTTGATAACCAGACCATCACCAAACTAGAAACGCTCGGGCTGGTGGCCATGGCCGCCGGCCTGTCCGAGCAACTTGAGGCACCGGGCACGTACGACGAGCTCAGCTTCGCCGACCGCCTCGGCTTGTTGGTCGACAAAGAGGTCGACGCCCGTGACAGCCGGCGCCTAGCCACCCGGCTGAAGGCAGCCAAGCTGCGCCACCAGGCCAGCGTGGAGGACATCGACTGGAGAGCGCCCCGGGGCCTGGACCGCTCGGTCATCTTGGGCCTGGCCCAGGGCCCATGGGTGAGAGAGCACCACAATATTTTGGTCACCGGGCCGACCGGGTGCGGCAAGAGCTTCCTGGCTTGCGCGCTCGCTAATTCGGCTGTCGGCCAGGGCCACACCGCCCTATACGTGCGCACGCCGAGGCTGCTCGACGACCTGGCCCTCGGCCGGGCCGACGGACGTTATGCCCGCACGCTGGCCCAGCTGGCCCGGGTGAGCGTTTTGGTCCTTGATGACTTTTTGCTTTCTCCGGCACCGGTCGAGGCGTGCCGGAGAACTGCTCGAGGTCATAGAGGACCGAACGGGCCTGCGCTCCACGGTGGTGGCCAGCCAGTTACCGGTGGACAAGTGGCACCCATCGATGGCCGACCCCACGTTGGCCGACGCGGTCCTCGATCGCGTCTGCCAGGCCGCCCACCGCATCGCCATGAAGGGCG
>JBEKRW010000411.1:0-2664 GCA_049517595.1 Candidatus Cybelea sp.
GAAGATTCCCGCAACCGTCACGACGACGGCAAGCTCCTTTATTGCTCTTTCTGCGGGAAGAGTCAGCACGAAGTCCGCAAGCTGATCGCCGGCCCCTCGGTGTTCGTCTGCGACGAATGCGTAGAGCTGTGCAACGACATCATCCGCGAGGAGCTCGAGGACCGCGCCGAGCGCGCCCGCGACAAGCTCCCCAAGCCCCACGAGATCAAGAAGGTGCTCGATGAGTACGTCATCGGCCAGGAGCGCGCCAAGAAGGTGCTGTCCGTGGCGGTGTACAACCATTACAAGCGCCTGCAGACCCGCACCGGCAGCGCCCGCGCCAAGGACGAGGTCGAGATTGCCAAGAGCAACATCCTCCTGATCGGGCCTACCGGCTGCGGCAAGACGCTGCTGGCCGAGACGCTGGCGCGCCTGCTCAACGTGCCCTTCACGATCGCCGATGCGACGACACTCACCGAGGCTGGCTACGTCGGCGAGGACGTCGAGAACATCATCCAGAAGCTCCTGCAGAAGTGCGACTACGACGTCGAGAAGGCGCAGACCGGCATCGTCTACATCGACGAGATCGACAAGATCTCGCGCAAGTCCGACAACCCGTCCATCACCCGCGACGTCTCGGGCGAGGGCGTGCAGCAGGCGCTGCTCAAGCTCATCGAGGGCACCATCGCCTCGGTGCCGCCCCAGGGCGGCCGCAAGCACCCGCAGCAGGAATTCCTGCAGGTGGACACGAGCAACATCCTCTTCATCTGTGGCGGGGCCTTCGCCGGGCTGGAGAAGATCATCCTCAACCGCACCCAGAAGTCGGGCATCGGCTTCACCTCCGAGGTGCGTGACCTCAATACCCGCCCGCACGGCAGCGACCTGTTCCACGACGTGGAGCCGGAGGACCTGATCAAGTACGGCCTGATCCCGGAGTTCGTGGGCCGCCTGCCGGTGGTGGCGACCCTCGATGAGCTCGACGAGGGAGCCCTGATCTCGATCCTGACCGAGCCGAAGAACGCGCTCACCAAGCAGTACCACCGCCTGTTCGAGATGGAAGGCGCCGAGCTTGAGTTCCGCGACGAGGCGCTGCGCGCCGTGGCGCACCGCGCCATGCAGCGCAAGACCGGGGCCCGTGGCCTGCGCACCATCCTGGAGACGGTGCTGCTCGACACCATGTACGAGCTGCCCTCCATGCGCAACGTGGCGCGCGTGGTGATCGATGAGACCGTGATCGACGGGCAGAGCAAGCCCTACGTCGTGTACGGCTCCGAAGAGTCCGAGCCGCGCCGCGCCGCAGGAACGAACCATCACTGAGGCGGCCGCCGCGCGCCTGCCTGCGCGGAACGCACCGCCTGCGAAGCGCGTCACCCTTGAAACGGGGTGGCGCCGCCTCAATTCCCGCTACACTAGCGCCATCAGCGCCATCCGGCCGCGGTCCGACAGACGCCGCAGCCGGCTCCCCATGGGTCCATCGAGGGCTTGAGCGTGTCCGAACCGACTACTCCGACGACTACTCCTCCACCCGCCGCCGAGCTGCAGAACGTGCCGGTGCTGCCGCTGCGTGACGTGGTGGTGTACCCGCACATGGTGCTGCCGCTGTTCGTCGGCCGCGAGAAATCCATCCAGGCGCTCGACGTCGCCATGCGCACCGACAAGCGCATCATGCTGGTGGCGCAGAAGCAGGCCGACGTGGATGACCCGAAGGCGGATGACCTGTACCGCATCGCAACGCTCGCCACGGTGCTGCAGCTGCTGAAGCTCCCCGACGGCACCGTCAAGGTGCTGGTCGAGGGCGTCGACCGCACGCGCATCGAGAAGCTGCACGCCGGGGAGTATTACTCCGCCGACGCGACGCTGCTGCCGGACGGGGAGAGCTACGACGAGAAGGAAATGGACGTGCTCGCGCGCTCGGTCATTTCCCAGTTCGAGCAGTACGTGAAGCTCAACAAGAAGGTGCCGCCGGAGGTCCTGACGGCCCTGGCCGGGATCGAGCAGGCCGGGCGTCTTGCCGACACGGTCGCGGCGCACATGTCGCTTAAGCTTGCCGAGAAGCAGAAGGTGCTGGAGATCCTCGACGTCAAGAAGCGTCTTGAGCACATCCTGGTCGCGATTGAGAGCGAGATGGATGTGCTGCAGATCGAGAAGCGCATCCGCGGCCGCGTCAAGGCGCAGATGGAGAAGAGCCAGCGCGAGTACTACCTGAATGAGCAGATGAAGGCCATTCAGAAAGAGCTCGGCGAGATGGACGAGGGCGGCAACGAGATCTCGGAGCTCGAGCAGAAGATCGTCAAGGCCGGCATGCCGAAAGAGGCACGCGAGAAGGCCACGAGCGAGCTGAACAAGCTGAAGATGATGTCGCCGATGTCCGCGGAAGCGACCGTCGTGCGCAACTACATCGACTGGCTGGTCAAGGTGCCGTGGAAGAAGCGCACCAAGATCATCAAGGACATCGCGCGCGCCCAGAAGGTGCTGGACGAGGACCACTTTGGCCTGGAAAAGGTCAAAGAACGTATCGTCGAGTATCTTGCGGTGCAGCAGCGCGTCGACAAGCTGCGCGGTCCCATTCTGTGTCTGGTGGGTCCGCCGGGCGTCGGCAAGACCTCGCTCGGCCAGAGTATCGCGCGCTCGACCAACCGCAAATTCGTGCGCATGTCCTTAGGCGGCGTGCGGGACGAGGCCGAG
>JBEKRW010000412.1:0-2955 GCA_049517595.1 Candidatus Cybelea sp.
TCTGCGGATGATCAAAATCTGATCGGTCTGAACGGTGATCTCTATCCTTTTATGGCTCGTTGTGGCCTCCACTTGAACCTTTACCCGCCTTAGATCTCGTGGTAGAGTGCAACGCAAGTCCAGCGCGTGCACTCTGCCGGAAATGGGCATCGGAAGTCTTTAGAAAAGCCTTCAGAACTTCTCAGGATTTATTAGGGCGTAGCTATGAGTAAGGAAGCAAAGCGCTTCTACGAGTTCGGCCCGTTCCGAGTGGATCCCGATAAGCGGCTTTTACTGAGGGACAGTCAGCCGGTTCCACTCCAACCAAAAGCCTTCGAGACTCTCCTAGTCTTGGTCCAGCACAGCGAAAAGGTCGTCTTAAAAGACGATCTGATGAAGTCGGTCTGGCCTGACACTTTCGTCGAGGAATCCAACCTGGCGCAAAACATTTTTGTGCTGCGCAAGACCCTGGGAGATTCGGTGGGGGAACACCGCTACATCGTGACCGTTCCGGGGCGAGGGTACCGCTTCACAGAGAAAGTGCGGTCCGTCCCTGATCAGGACGAACTGGTGTTGCAGGCTCGCTCGATAACCCATGTGGTGATTGACGAAGAAAGTTCGCCCGTCAAGGCATGGCGTTGGGCTGGAGTGTCGATACTCGTAGCCGCCGCCCTGCTTGGCGGTACATGGTTCGGGAGATCCCATGGGGAACCGAAACTCTCCGATAGGGACACCATCGTGATGGCGGATTTTGTAAACCAGACGGGTGATCCGGTGTTCGATGGAACTCTGCGGCAGGGGCTTTCGGCGCAACTGGAGCAGTCTCCCTTTCTGAACCTGCTCTCCGACCAGCGCACAGCGCAGACGCTTTCGTTGATGGGCCAGCCGAAAGATGTGCGGCTGACGCCCGAAGAGGCCCGCGAGGTCTGCCAACGCACGGCGAGCGCGGCGGTGCTGGATGGCTCGATCGCCCAGATCGGCACGCGTTACCTTCTGACCCTGAAGGCGCTGGACTGCTCAAGTGGAGACACACTGGCCAGCGCGGTGGCAGAGGCCAGCGACAAAACCCACGTTCTCGATGCTTTGGGCAAGATAGCTTCGGAAACTCGCGGCAAGCTGGGTGAATCTCTAGCCTCGGTGCAGAAGTATGACGTCCCGCCGGAAAGCGTAACCACGCCATCGCTCGAAGCACTACATTCCTACAGTTTGGCCATGAAGGTGCGCAGCGGGGACTTTGCTAACTGTATCCCACTGTTTCAGCGGGCAATCGAGCAAGACCCAAAGTTCGCCATGGCCTATGCGCAACTCGGGGTGGTTTACATCAATATGGGCCAGACCGTGCGAGGGACCGACTATATCCGGAAGGCCTACGAACTGCGTGATCGAGTAAGCGACCGTGAGAAGTTCTACATTGCCTCGCACTATGACCTTATGGTCTCAGGGGACCTGGAAGCAGCGCGCAAGGACTGCGAGTTGTGGGCCCAGGTCTATCCGCGGGACCCCCACCCACTGGTCAGTCTGGCGGTCGTCTATTTCTACCTGGGCGACTACGAGAAACTCCTCGCTACCACCCAAAACGCAATGAACGTGGCAGGCGAAAAGCGTCTCAGTTCGAACGTTGTCTGGTCGTATATTTTCGTGAACCGCTTCAGCGATGCCAGGACCATGGCCTTGGAAGCGCAAACTCGCAAACAAGACGACCCAGTGTTCCACCTCAATCTTTACATCATTGATTTCCTGCAGCATGATTCGGCGGGGACTCAGCAAGAGGCGGCGGGACTGTCGAGCAATCCGACATGGGGACACGCCGCGCTTAATTACGAAGCGGGCACGGCTGCATATGGCGGGCGGTTTGCCAAAGCGAGAGAATTTATCCTCCGCGCCGCTGACTCCGCTCAAAAAGCTGACAACCAACAGTCGGCCGCGATCTATGAGGCACAGGCCGCGATTCGCGAGGCGCTGGTGGGTAACCCGGCTTTGGCAAAGCAGCAGGTTAAATCCGCGCTCGCGCTCTCAAATGGCAAGGATGTCGAAGCCATGTCGGCCCTCGCGGCCAGCCTGGCCGGCGATTTCGCGCAAGCGATGCAACTGACCGACAATCTGGCCAAACACTTCCCGCAAGACACGATCGTGCAGTTCAATTACCTGCCAACCATTCGGGCCGCTCGTGAATTGCGTCAAGGCGATGCTGGCAGGGCGATACAGACGCTCACCGCGGCTGCACCGTACGAGTTGGGCACTACGGCCTTGGATGCAGGTATCAGTCTTTATCCAGCCTACGTGCGCGGCCAATCTTATCTCGCTGCGAAGCAAGGCTCTGCCGCCGCTGCCGAGTTTCAGAAGATTCTCGATCATCCAGGGGTGGTCCAGAACGAGCTGATCGGTGCACTAACGCATTTGGGACTAGCAAGGGCCTACTCTCTCACAGGAGATACGAGCAAAGCCAAGGCTGCCTATCAAGACTTCCTCACACTCTGGAAGGATGCCGACTCCGACATACCCATCCTGAAACAAGCCAAGGCAGAGTCCGCGAACCTGCAATAGTGCCGCAAAGTTTCTTCTCCACGAGTGAGTGGGATCTCAGAGGATCATGTGGCCTGATTATCACTGAACAATCAATGCTTGCCGACCGGCTAGAACTGCGCTATGAGCATCTGGTTTGTTCGTCAGATCGCTGTGGTCGATCTTGTAGACGGCCCTACGCTCTTCGCAGGGCAAGAGTTTCAGTATTTATGCGGGTTGCCGCGCTAGAGCACCTGGTGCAAAACCATGTGGGTTGGTTTGGAGTTCCCGCCGCTGCTGTAAATAGTTGGAAAAAAATGGTCGGGGAGAGAGGATTTGAACCTCCGACCCCCTGGTCCCGAATTCAGTAGAGTCAACAGCTAACTCATTGGTCTGGTATCGCTTACAAATCTTGGCGCAAACTCAGTTGCACCCATGCACCCAATCGCATTGTTCTGACATAATCTCCCGGTG
>JBEKRW010000413.1:0-2938 GCA_049517595.1 Candidatus Cybelea sp.
TAAAGACCTTCCTTGCCCTCCAAGCGGCGTTGATCGTCTTGTGTTTCGCTTCGGAGCTCTTCTGCCATTACGTGCTGCATCTCGGGGCGCCGTTCGACTACCCCCTGAAGGCAAGAGATCAAAACCACTTTGACTTTGTAGGGTATTGGACGAACTTCGAGTACTTCCGCCGGCCGCGCTTCTTCACCAATGGCCCGCCGTTCCTCTATCCCGCGCCCCTAGCGATCGCGTACTGGGCCTTCTACGCAATCCCGCACCACCAGCTGCGCCTGTTCCTGGGCTTCATCCTCGCATCTTTCCTGGTGGCCGGATGCCTGCTGGGCTGCGCTTTGGTCCGCCGCGGCGTGGGCCTGATTGAGACAACTTACTTCATTGGCCTGAGCCTGGCATTCGCCTACCCCGTCTGGTTCGAATTCAAGCAGGGCAACATCGAGATCTGCGTCTGGGTCGTGGTCGCGCTCGGCATGTGGGCCCTCTTCAGGCAACGGACGTATAACGCCGCAGCTTGCTTCGGCGTCGCAGGCGCGATGAAGTTCTTCCCTCTGGTCTACCTTGGCCTTCTGCTCTCCAGGCGCAGGTACCGCGAGACGATGTTCGCTGTTGGCGTGGACGTATTCACCACCCTAGTATCGGTCTGGTTCATTGGTCCAAACTTCATCGCAACATGGCGCCAGATCAATTCAGGTCTCGACGAGTTCCGCACCACCTACATGCTCCATCTGCGGCTCGACGAGATTGGCTTTGACCACTCGCTCTTCGGCCTCTACAAGCGTCTGTCGCCCCAGCTTCCGCCGATGCCGGCACTCAGCCGCATCCTGACCCTCTATCTGGCGGCAGCTGCCGCGACTGGCGTCGCGCTTTACCTCTTCAGGATTCGTAAGCTCCCTCTAGTCAACCAGGTGCTTTGCTTATGCATCGGGTCCATCCTGCTGCCGCCGGTCTCCTACGACTACACCCTGATGCATCTGTACATTCCGTGGGCGCTGCTGGTGCTCTTCGCGGAGCGCGAGCACGTCCATCGAGTGACCGTCCCGGGCCTTACCGCAGCCTTTGTCTGCCTTGCGGTCTTGGTATCGCCCGAGACGGAGTTCATCTACCACCGGATCGTCTTTGGCGGCCAGATCAAGGCAGTCGTGTTGATAGTCTTGATGGGTATTGGACTGCGATATCCGTTCAGCGACGAAGCGGCAGCGAGTTATAGCCCCAGCTTCTTCACTTCGTCGTTGTAGTACTTGCGGTACAGAATGTCCCACTCCTGCGAGCCTTCGGGGATGATCTTGCGCTGCGAGGCGATCTTCAGCCGCGCGTTCGCGTCCAGCTTGGTCTCTTCCATCAGCAGCTTCTCCAGCGCCTTGCGCGCCTCCTGGCGGATGGTGTTGCGGTCCTCCAGAAAGTCGACCTCGGGAATCTCCGCCAGGGTGTCGGCCACCGTATGCGCCAGCTTGTTCACTTTGTCGCGCGAGACCCTCACAGCACCGCCTTATACTTGCGCGCCAGCTCGTTCTTCACCTTCTTGAACATCTCCGGATAGCTCGCGCCGGTCTTGCGCATGTCGTCCTGGAAGGCCTCGAGGATCACCCGGACCTCATCGTTGATGCGGTCTTCGAGCGCCAGCTCCTCGACGATCGCCGCGGCCACGCGCTCATTCACCAGCGCCGGCTTGCCCGTCTCAATCATCTTTTCTGTCACAAGATGCTTTACCGTCTGGCGCGCCAGATATCCTACATAATCTCTAGAGAAAATCATCGCTTTCCCTTAACGATACACCACCCTTCGCAAGCAGCCGTCGGCCATCTCCCGCCCGAGCCAGTAGCGTCTAGCTCTTAGCTAAAACCTAACAACTAGCGGCTGGAAGCTGCTTCACCCCAGTGCGTCCGGACCTCATTTCTGAGACAATACGCTTTGCATGCAACCTGACAACCTCATCTCGCTCAAGGACGACATGGTGGCCTTCATCGCCGGCCACGGCATGCGCCGTTTCAACGGATACGTCACCGAAGAGGTGCCGACGGTCATCTTCGAGGACGAGGAGGTCGACTCCTGGAAGGACTTCGTCGAGCACGCCAAGGCCGCCGGAGCGACCTTCGTCACCATGAGCGAGGTGACGCTGGAGAAGTCCGACATCGCCATCCTGCTGGAGCAGCTCCGCGAGCAGGCGTTTCCCGACCCCGACGCCCCCGAGATCGACGACGCCGAATACCTCGTCAATCACGTCGGCAAGCTCGGATACCTGCAGCTCGGCTTCGCCCACCAGGGCGTCATGTTCATCTTCGAGACCTCCACCGAGTGGTACGAGCGCTTCCAGGAGCTCATCGAGACCGTCACCGACCTCGGCGGCATCGTCGTCGACGAACACGACGACGACTGATCTGCTGCGCGGATGAACGCAACCAGCTCATGGCAACTACGGCCGGCAGACACAGACACCGCCGCATCTCTCGCCAAATCCCTCCGTTGCTCTCCTGCCATCGCCCGCATCCTCGCGGCGCGCGGGATCGACACGCTCGCAGCAGCCGAGGCCTTCCTCAATCCCACGCTGGCCTCCTACCTCGACTCGCCTACCACCGACCCAGCACAGCTCCTCGGAATAGAGCAAGCCGTAGCCCGCGTCTTCTCCGCTCTGCGCAACTCTGAGCCCATCCTCATCTACGGCGACTACGACGTGGACGGCACCACCGCCACCGTTCTGCTCAAGACCACGCTGGAGCGCATCGCCTTGGCCCTCGATCCCGCGCACCCTGCGATCGTCACGTATCACGTCCCGCACCGCATCCGCGAGGGCTACGGCATGCAGTGCTCGGTACTCGCCGACGCCGCCGCCTCCGGCATCCGCCTCGTCATCTCGGTGGACACCGGCATTCGCGCCGTCGCCGAGGCCGCCGAAGCCCGCGCCCTGGGCCTCGACCTCATCGTCACGGACCACCACCTGCCCGACGGC
>JBEKRW010000414.1:0-2900 GCA_049517595.1 Candidatus Cybelea sp.
CTTCACCTCGATCCATATCGAGGAATTCGAGGTGATGGCGCGCGATACCAAGCTTGGTCCCGAGGAAATCACCCGCGACATTCCGAACGTATCGGAAGAAGCGCTGAAGAACCTCGACGAAGCCGGCATCGTCTATATCGGCGCGGAAGTCCGCGCCGGCGACATCCTGGTCGGCAAGATCACGCCGAAGGGCGAAAGCCCGATGACGCCGGAAGAAAAGCTGCTGCGCGCCATCTTCGGCGAAAAGGCCTCCGACGTTCGCGACACCTCGCTGCGTGTGCCTCCGGGCGTGCAGGGTACCATCGTCGAAGTCCGCGTCTTCAACCGGCACGGCGTCGACAAGGACGAGCGCGCTTTGGCGATCGAACGGGAAGAGATCGAGCGTCTGGCCAAGGACCGCGACGACGAGCAGGCGATTCTCGACCGTAACGTCTACGGCCGTCTGGCGGAGCTTCTGGAAAACCGCCAGGGAATCGCCGGTCCGAAGGGTTTCAAGAAGGACACCAAGATCACGCGCGCGGTGCTCGACGAGCATCCGCGTTCGCAATGGTGGATGTTCGCGTCGCCCAACGACAAGCTGATGGCCGAAATCGAGGCGATGCGGAAGCAGTACGACGAATCGAAGAAGGGCCTTGAACAGCGCTTCCTCGACAAGGTCGAGAAACTGCAGCGTGGCGATGAATTGCCGCCCGGCGTGATGAAGATGGTCAAGGTCTTCGTCGCGGTGAAGCGCAAGATTCAGCCCGGCGACAAGATGGCGGGCCGTCACGGCAACAAGGGCGTGGTGTCCAAGATCGTTCCGATCGAGGACATGCCGTTCCTTGAAGACGGCACCCATGCCGACATCGTGCTCAATCCGCTCGGCGTGCCGAGCCGGATGAACGTCGGCCAGATTCTGGAAACCCATCTGGGCTGGGCGTGCGCGGGCCTCGGCAAGCGCATCGGGCAGGCGGTAGACGCTTATCTCGCAACCGCCAAGCAGGACACCAAGCCGCTGAAGGAGACCTTGAAGAAGATCTACGGCGACGACGAGACCATCAAATCGCTCAACGATACCGAGCTGATGGAACTCGGCCGTAATCTCAGTCACGGTGTTCCGATCGCGACCCCGGTGTTCGACGGTGCCAAGGAAGCCGACATCGAGGAGATGCTGAAGCTGGCTGGTCTCGATGCGTCAGGCCAATCGACCGTCTATGACGGCCGCACCGGCGACGCCTTCGATCGCAAGGTGACAGTTGGGTACATCTACATGCTCAAGCTGCACCATCTGGTGGACGACAAGATCCATGCGCGCTCGATCGGACCGTACTCGCTCGTTACCCAGCAGCCGCTGGGCGGCAAGGCGCAGTTCGGTGGCCAGCGTTTCGGCGAAATGGAAGTGTGGGCGCTCGAGGCTTACGGCGCGGCGTACACGCTCCAGGAAATGCTGACCGTGAAGTCGGACGACGTCGCCGGCCGTACCAAGGTGTACGAGGCGATCGTGCGCGGCGACGACACGTTCGAAGCGGGTATCCCGGAATCGTTCAACGTGCTGGTCAAGGAAATGCGCTCGCTCGGCCTCAACGTCGACCTGCACAATTCCAAGGTCGGCGGCCCGACCTCCGAGGCGGCAGAGTAACTCAAAAGCGTCAAGCCCGGCCAAAAGCGCGAAGCGTGTCTTCGCACAGATGGCCGGGCATCCGCGCTCCGCTCGGACGTTGAGCAGGGTGCGAGGCTGAAAAAGAATTTCGAATTTGCTGCCGGTGACGATCGGCACGCGAGGAGAAGACGATGAACCAAGAAATTATGAATCTCTTCAATCCGACGACGCCGGCTCAGGTCTTCGACCAGATCCGGATTTCAATCGCGTCACCGGAGAAGATTCTGTCGTGGTCCTACGGCGAGATCAAGAAGCCGGAGACCATCAACTACCGCACCTTCAAGCCGGAGCGCGACGGCCTGTTCTGCGCGCGCATCTTCGGGCCGATCAAGGATTACGAGTGCCTGTGCGGCAAGTACAAGCGCATGAAGTACAAGGGCATCATCTGCGAGAAGTGCTCGGTCGAAGTGACGCTGTCGCGGGTCCGGCGCGAGCGCATGGGCCATATCGAACTGGCCGCCCCGGTCGCGCATATCTGGTTCCTCAAGTCGCTGCCGTCGCGTATCGGCCTTTTGCTCGACATGACGCTGAAGGATCTCGAGCGGATTCTGTATTTCGAATACTACGTCGTTCTGGAGCCCGGTCTCACCGCGCTCAAGGACCGTCAGCTGCTGTCGGAAGACGAGTATCTGAAGGCGCAGGACGAATACGGCCAGGACAGCTTCACCGCCATGATCGGCGCCGAAGCGATCCGCGAATTGCTGAAGGGACTTGAGCTCGAAAAGCTCGAGGCCTCGCTGCGCGTCGAGATGCAGGAAACCGAATCCGACATCAAGCACAAGAAGCTGGCCAAGCGCCTGAAGATCGTCGAGGCGTTCCGCTATTCCGGCAACAAGCCGGAATGGATGATCCTGACCGTGGTACCGGTGATTCCGCCGGACCTGCGTCCGCTGGTGCCGCTCGACGGCGGCCGCTTTGCGACCTCGGATCTCAACGATCTCTACCGCCGCGTCATCAACCGCAACAACCGCCTGAAGCGGCTGATGGAACTGCGCGCGCCCGACATCATCATCCGCAACGAAAAGCGCATGCTGCAGGAGGCCGTCGACGCCCTGTTCGACAACGGCCGCCGCGGCCGTGTCATCACCGGCGCCAACAAGCGTCCGCTGAAGTCGCTGGCCGACATGCTCAAGGGCAAGCAGGGCCGCTTCCGGCAGAACCTGCTCGGCAAGCGCGTCGACTATTCCGGCCGTTCGGTGATCGTGGTCGGTCCCGAGCTCAAGCTGCATCAATGCGGCCTGCCGAAGAAGATGGCGCTCGA
>JBEKRW010000415.1:0-2891 GCA_049517595.1 Candidatus Cybelea sp.
AACAAGGAAAATCTGAGCCGTGGACTTGGTCAAGCGAGCTTGCGCCACCCGCGACAAGTTTGTAGTTTCATCAGGCCCTAATACAATCTCTGCGTGCGGATTCTCATCTCGGCTGGTGAGGCTTCTGGTGAAATGTATGGGGCTCAGCTCATCGAAGCTTTGCGGCAGCGATTGATTGCGGAGCTTCGCTCTCCTGCACAGCCGGGGGCGGCTGTCTCCATACAATCTCAGATTGAATTTTTTGGTGCTGGCGGGGAGCGCATGCGAACTGCCGGGTGCGAAATCGTCGTCGATGCGAAAGACCTCGCGGTGGTCGGTATTTCGGAGATCGTCAGCCATCTGCCCAAGATCTATGGTTTGTTTCACAAGCTGATCGCGGAGGCCGATAAGCGCCGGCCTGACCTCGCCATCGTCATCGATTCGCCTGCGTTCAATTGGCGGGTAGCACGCCAGATGCGCAAACGCCGAATTCCTGTCGTCTACTACGTTTGCCCGCAGTTCTGGGCTTGGCGGCAGGGACGGGTCCGGTTGCTGCGCAAATATGTCAACAAAGCTCTGGTGATTTTCCCTTTTGAAGAAAAATTTTACCGCGACCGTGGAGTAGACGCCACCTTTGTGGGCCACCCGCTTGCCGATTTGTCTCCGCCTTCCGCTGATCGCGCGGGTTACGCTGCGGCCAACAACTTGGACCTGGCGAAACCATGGGTCACCCTTATGCCGGGCAGTCGCAGGAAAGAAGTCCGAATGAATCTGCCGACGATTCTCGAATCGGCCTCAAAGCTTGGTGCAGGATACGAATTTCTGCTCCCGATTGCTCCCACGTTGGATCGCAGCTTTCTGGAATCGCTGATTGGCCGACATCCCATTCATTTGGTCAGCGATGCGCTGCCCTCCCTAGCTCACTCGCGCGCCGGCATCATTGCCAGTGGCACAGCCACGGTTGAAGCTGCGATGATGGGGACGCCGTTTGTGATGGTCTATCGTGTGTCTCCGTTAACCTATTTGCTTGGGCGGTCCCGGGTCAAAGTGCCGCACTTTGCCATGGTGAATTTGATTGCCGGAAAAGAGATTGTGCCGGAGTTGGTCCAGCATGAGTTCACAGCCGAGAAAGTCGTCGCGCGACTCCGTGAGATTCTTCAGGACGGTCCGGTGTGCGAGCGGATGATTGAAGGGTTGGCGGAGGTGAGAACGTTACTGCGAGGTCCGAATTCGGAAGCGCTTCATCCGGCTGAGCGGGCGGCTCAGGAGATTATGGCAGTGATGCGACGATCAATTGTAGAGACGTAGCTTTCGTGCCGCCAAAACGAAGCGAGCTAGGTTTCTACGGCTAAAAAGCATCTAACCCTTGTCCTACCAGCATCTTTTGCGTAACAATCTTCATCATAGAGCTTAGAGACCTGCGGGATTGCCCGGGAGACGTTCCTGAATGTTCTTCGAACCTCGACGCCAGCGTCGGGCCTTAACTAACGTTCTCGTCCTATTGCTTTTGTTAGTTTCGCTACCCATGTGGGCGGCCGAGAAGACTCGGTTGCGGGTGGACGACTATCAAATCGACGCCGAACTGACGCCACATATTCATAAAATCTCTGCCCGTGCCAAGGTGAAAATCACCGCTTTGGAGGACATCACAGCGGCCACGTTCGAACTGAACAACGGCTTGCGCGTCACCAAAGTGACCGACGACTCTGGGCAAACGCTATCCCCGGAGCGAATGACTCAGGATTTTACGGTGCGAGTGCAGTTGTCGAAGCCGCTCAGCAAAGGCAGTTCAACTACTCTGACCTTTGAATACGATGGTACGCTCGACTCCGCTGACGACAGCCCGGTGCAAGGGCTCAAGCTGGCCTCGATCAACGACGACACCAGTTACCTGTTGTACGCCGGCCGCTGGTTCCCGGTGAATGCCTACGGCATCAACCGCTTCACGGCTACGATGAACATCACCGTGCCTGCCCATATGGTAGTAATTGGTAGCGGCAAGGAGACGGCCGGCGCCACTGCTGCACCAAAGAAGGCGACTGCAAGCGCTCTACCTACCAAGACCTTCAGCTTTACCTGGGACAAGCCGAGTTTCCCCGGGACCATCCTTGCGGGAACTTTTCAGGAGTTCAAGAGTGATGAAGCCGGGGTCGACCTGCATGTCTTTTTCAAGCCGACTCACCAGAACCTGGGCGCGCTGTACGCGGAGACGGCAATCAAGGAATTCACTTATTACGTGACGCTTTACGGCGTGGCACCTTCGTCAAGCCTGAAGGTGGTGGAGATTCCTGACGATACCGTGCCTTCGGCATGGGCGCCGGAAATCGCGGCGATCGCGAGCCGCGCCGTGACTGACAAAGTGAACTATCGATTGCTGGCGAACACTATCTCGCATCAGTGGTGGGGAGTTTCGGTGAGCCCCGCCACCATCGACGACTGGTGGTTGTGCGATGGTTTCGCGCGCTACTCTGAGGCTCGATATGTGGAAAACGCTGCGGGAAGCAACGGTCTCGAAGAAGTAGTGAAAGATATGTCGGTCGGAGCGCTGGCCTACGATTCGGTTCCGCTCGCGACCATCGGCAAGCTGGATATGTTCTCACCAGAGTTCCAATCGCTCGCAACCGACAAGGGCGCGATGATTTTGCACATGCTGCGCTGGGTAGAAGGAGACCAGAAGTACGACCTGACGATGCGCACGTTCGCCACGAAATACGCGGGCAAGTCAGCGTCATTGGATGATTTCGAGGCCGTAGCGGAACAGAGCTATGGCGATAAGCTCACCTGGTTTTTCACCCAGTGGCTAGATTCTACCGGCGCTCCCGAATTCAAGACCAAATACACGGTTTATAGGCTGGGCACCAGATGCCCCGCCGGTCAACGTTGCGCGGGATTCCGTATCGTAGGGCAGATCA
>JBEKRW010000416.1:0-2589 GCA_049517595.1 Candidatus Cybelea sp.
GGATTGTGCAGCCGGGGCTGCATCCGCTGGTGCCGTTCTGCGAGAACGTGTACTACGTGGACCTGCAGGTGAAGCAGGCGCAGTTCCAGGTGGAGACCAAGACCAAGGACAATGTGTTTGTGCAGATTCCGGTGAGCGTGCAGTACCAGATTTTGCCGGACAAGATATATGACGCGTTTTATAAGCTGAGCTCGCCGCAGAAGCAGATTGAGAGCTTTGTGTTCAATTCGATCCTGGGGCATGTGCCGAAGCTGAGTTTGGATGAGACGTTTGAGCAGCAGTCGGGGATCTCGGTGGCGGTGAAGACGGAGCTGGACACGATTATGAGCGGGTTCGGCTTCAATATTCTGACGGCGCTGGTGACCGACATCATTCCGGATGCGAAGGTGAAGGACGCGATGAACGACATCAACGCGGCGCAGCGGGCGCAGGTGGCGGCGCAGGCAAGGGGCGAGGCCGACAAAATTCTGAAGGTGAAGCAGGCGGAGGCTGAGGCCGAGTCGAAGGCGCTGCAGGGGAAGGGCATTGCGGCGGAGCGGCAGGCGATTATTGAAGGGCTGCGGGCTTCGATTGAGAACTTCAGGGAGTCGGTGCCGGGGGCGACTCCGGAGGACGTGATGGCGCTGGTGCTGCTGACGCAGTATTTCGACACGCTGAAGGATATTGGGACGCGGGCGGGGAACAATACTATTTTTCTGCCGAATAATCCGGGGGCGGCGAACGATTTTATGACGCAGATTCTGGGTGGGCTGCGAGGGAGTATGAACGCGGGAAGTGGGGCCGGCGGAGTGGGGATGCCGGTGGTGAATCCGGCGGCGCCGGTGGTGGCGAAGAGCTGAGGGTGAACTCTGGCTGCGATGTACCGGATTACGACCATCTCCGTTGCGTTCAGTCAGTCGGCCGCTGATGGCTTCCCCCTCCACTGTCCGATACGATCAAAAAAACGGCCCCTCGCATGAGGGGCCAATCTGCCTTGGTTCTCTCGGTAAGGAGAGCTTATTTGCGGCCTCCGCATGGAAGAGCAAGGCCGCGAATTTCATCCGGGGAGGGTGCGGGGAGGAGCAGCCCGCTCCAGCTCCGCTATCCCCTCCCTGGAGAAGCCCTGGGGAGGGCTATTGGTTGAACCCGGGCTGCGCGGCTTGGCCGGGCATTGCCGGCGCGGGCGAGCTGTTCGAGGCCGACGCGCCGCCCATTGCGGCCAGACTGTTGTGCAGCAGGGTCACGCGGACGCCGGTGACAATCGCCGTCTCATTAGCGGTGTCGCCGGTTGCGTCAGCATTCGCCGGCTTCTCCGTCTGCCTGCCCAGGCCAGTGCGGTAGATCCGGTAGAGCGGCACCTGGTGCTCGGTGACCAGATAGCGCACCACGGAGTCGGCCATCGCCTGCGACATCTGCACGCCGCCCTTGCTGTAGCCCTGGACTTCGATGATGTAGCCACGCTCGCCGGCCAGCTTGGAGGCCATGTTGTCAAGATCGGCCTTGCCCTTGGGGCCGAGCATCGTCCGTCCGGCGGCAAACGGAACATTGGTCGAGGTAACCTGCCGGTACTGGTCGAGGTTGCTCACCGTGCCGTTCAGTGCGTCGGTGCGAGTACTGGCGTCGGTGGCGGCGTTCTGCGCGGCGTTGGCCCTGTTGGCTGCGTCGGCGGCGTGCTGGTCCGCGGTGTTGGCGGCCATCATCGCATTATTGATGCCCGCCTGGGAGCGCTGATCGACGTCGCGAATATCGTTGGCGTTCTTGGCCTGCAGCTGGTCGAGTTCATTCACCCGGTCTTTGACTGGGTCGACCTCGCGCCGTACCCACTTCTTGCGCGCGAACGGATTCATGTGTCCCCAGAAACCTTCCGGGGATTGGTTCTCCAGCGGCTGGCCGGGTGCGTAGGTCGAGGTTTCGTCGGGGTTCGCGGAGCTGGGCTGGGCGAGATCGGCGGACGGGCTCGGCGCAGTCTGCGCCGAGGCATTGGAGTCAGACGGCTGCGCCTGCATGGGAGCCTGCGCGAATACGGTGGTAGCGCCCATCGCCCCTCCTAAGACCAGGCTTGTGACCAGGTTGGGAACCAGAGTGGAAAGACCGAAACCTTTAGCAAAATTCAGCATTCTGTGTCTCCTCGTCGTGCAGTCGTCTGCGGAACGCATATAAGCGGGCAGGCGTCCATTGCCAAGGCAAAGTGCAAGCTCGTGGCCAAAGATCTTCCATTGGCTATCTAGCTGATAATGCTTTGCTCTTCGGCTCTAGGCCGACAACCGGCGGCTGCGGCGCGAGGGAAGAATCTCCCACCCGGCAGGTAATAATTACGCGGGGACTTCGGCCTCGGGAGGGTCAGCGCAGGCTGGTGTGGATGACGCGGACCTCAGGCATCTGGGTGTTCCAGTTCTGCGGGACGGTCTCGAAGATCAGGCGGAACTCGCGGTCGTCGCCAGGCTTCAGCGGCTCCGCGCTCACCGGCTCGGTATCTATATAGGGCTCGCGCATGCGGATCAGCGTGAGCGGGACGGTGTCGATCTGCGGGGCGAGCTGTTCGTCGTTCTGGAAGACCACCTGCAGCGTCGCCGCGGTTATGGTGCGGTCGCCGCTGTTGCGCACATGGCC
>JBEKRW010000417.1:0-2827 GCA_049517595.1 Candidatus Cybelea sp.
CCGATTCAACCGAGTTGTGGTGGACCTGTTTGCGGACACTTCGAAAATCAAATCGCGGGTGACCCGAGCTGCATTTCAAATCCTCCATCCCTAACCCCAGATGTACGAGGGGGATTGACCACAACCCCTTCCTTAAGCTCATTGACGTGGGGCTCATTGCTTGCGGTTCTGAGGATTGCTCCTTATAAACGCCGTTTTCGTCAGTTGTGATCTC
Source organism: Candidatus Cybelea sp. (assembly GCA_049517595.1). GTDB lineage: Bacteria > Vulcanimicrobiota > Vulcanimicrobiia > Vulcanimicrobiales > Vulcanimicrobiaceae > Cybelea. The sequence goes on from JBEKRW010000417.1 coordinate 215, forward strand.
GACGAGCGCGAAATCGCCAATGCGCTTTCCGAGGGAGTTCGGATTAGTGAGCGCTTCGGCCTGATAGCGACAGTTGAGACTAGAACGAACTGGATTGCTGAACGCTGGCTGACTTTTCATTACCGATCAGTGATTCGTACCCTTGGTCTGCTCGGAACGCTCTTTCGATCAATTCGGAGGCCATGCCCAGACCATCCACCTTGGTGATCGCTGCCTTCATCGCCAGCGCTTGCTCGCGGTACGACGATGTGCCCAGCACCTGATCCACCAGGCCGCGCAGAGCCTCCGCATTTAATTGAGCCAGCGGCAGAAACAATCCCGTCCCGCTCGCCAGAATCCGCGCCGCCACTCCGGGCTGGTCGTTCGTAATCGGAATCGCCAGGAGAGGAACTCCCTGCGCAAGCGCCTCAAGAGTCGTATTCATCCCGGCGTGGGTCACGCACAGCGCCGCTCTTTTCAGCAGTTCCAGTTGTGGGGCCCGCTGAACGACTACGGTATCTGGCCGCGCGAGCGCAAGCGTCTCCGGCGCAGTGTTCATACCTACCGAGAGCACCACCTGGTGGTCCGGTCGCTCCGTCGCAGCCAGAATTGCGCGAAACGTGTCCGCCTGCCCATTCTGCAGCGTCCCCATCGATGCGTAGATCAACGGCGCTCCGGTCAACCGCTCCCAGGGGAACACCACCGGCTCGCGTCCCGTCCCATCGTGAAACGGCCCCGTCCGATGAAAGTGCGGAGGGTGGTGATCCCCGGGGAAGTCGAACGCCGCGGGTATCTGCGACAGGTATGCCAGCTTCGAAACCCTAAAATACACATCGTTGGTGTCCGGACGGACGCCCTTACCCTCCAGGTATTCGTACACCATCGACCGCAAACCAGCCGTAACCTTCAAAAACCCGGCTACTCCCGCCCGGTTACGCTCGCGTGCCGCCTCGCTCTCTTCATGCGGCCACGAAAACAGCCAATGCGGAGTCACCCCGCTCAGGTCTGTGAGCGGAGTGCATGAGACAGTGACGAACGGAACTCCCATTCCCATCGCCACCGCCGACACGCCTTGATGGATCTGATCCACCACGACACCATCCGGCGCAAGCCTCTTGAGTACACCGGGGGCTTCATCCAGGTGCGCCCGGCATTCGTCACCGATCCACTGAAACGTGTACGCAACGCCGGCGTCAGCGGTCAGTCTGCTCAGGATCTGTGCGCGTTCCGCATACGACCCCGGCGGAAACTGCTGCTGGTAGTACTCCTCAAAACGCAGCCCCGCGATGGCGACGCCCTTGCGAGCGTCCGCAGGACCGATGCAGATCACCTCATGCCCCCTGCTCTCCAGCCGTCGGGCGAGCGCGGTCATTGCGTTCAAATGCCCCACCGGAGCAGGTACCGTCACAGCGATTCGCATCGTGAAATACTATCAGGCGTCCATTTCCGTCCTTGACGTCGGCGATTTAGCATTCGTTGATCCTGGGTTTTGCGCGATTCGCGACCTTTCCTGGACCTCAATGAACGCATAATCGCCAATGCTCTCAGCGACTGTCCTGATCGAGGCGCCAGCTAGCGGTGCATGGTTTCGAGGTCGGCGGCGAGCATGGTGGTGGATTTGCCCACCGGGACGCGCATCCCCGCCTGCTCGCCGGCGACCAGGCCCATGCCGGCGACGGAGATGTTGTCGCGGGTGGTCTTGGCGGCGTACATCTGGGTGTCGGAGGCGACGATGATCTCCTTCATGGTGGCGCCGTCCTCGGGGAAGGTGGCGAGGCCGAAGCTGCCGCGCAGATGGATGTTGAGCTTCTCGCCGGTGAGGAAGAGGTTCTCGCGGAGGTCGTCCCAGAGCTTCATGGTGGCGTCGATGGCGGTGGGCTTGTCCATGCCGGCGAGGATGGCGACGAACTCGTCGCCGCCATACCGGAAGCAGGCATTGCTGGGGCCGAGGGAGCGCTTCATCAGGCCGCCGACCTCGGAGAGCAGAAGGCTGCCGATGCGGTGGCCGTGGGTGTCGTTGATCTGCTTGAAGCGGTCGAGGTCGACGAAGAGCAGGCTGAACTGGTAGCGCTTGCCGCCGGCGCCGCCGAGCGCGATCTGCTCGTCGAGCATGGAGTAGAGGTGGCGCGCGTTGAAGAGGCCGGTGACGTCGTCGGTGATGGTGAGCTCCTGGATGAGCTTCATGGTGGCGGCGTTCTGGATGGCGATGGCGGCGTAGTCGCAGAGGATGCGCAGGAAGGAGATGGAGTACTCGCTCATCAGGTCCATGCGGCTGTTGAGCAGTTGGATGACGCCGAGGACCTTGTCTCCGGAGCGCACCGGGACGCAGGCGATGGAGCGGATGTTGAGGTCGGGGTTGGCGCGCGAGAAGGCCGCCCATTGGGGGTCGAGCGCTACGTCGGGGACGACCAGGGGGGTGCCGGATTTGGCGACCACGCCGGCGAAGCCTTCGCCGATGGGGATGCGGCGCAGGCTCTTGATGCTTTGGCTGTCCTCGCCGACGGCGATGGCGTAGTAGAGCTCGCGGGCCGTCTCATCGACCATCAGCATGGACCCGGGCTGAGGGCCGAAGAACTGGGCCATCTGGTCCATGATGATGCGCAGGATGTCTTCGAGTTCGAGGGTCTGGGTGAG
>JBEKRW010000418.1:0-2791 GCA_049517595.1 Candidatus Cybelea sp.
GGATTCGGCTTCATATATCGCTGTCCGGCGTGCAGCGAGCGCGCTACCTGCTCGTAGGCAAGCGGTTTATACAGGACGAAATTCACAACCGACGGGAACGCTCCGCCGACCGAAGTAAACGCGCTGACCATGGCAAACACCACCGGCCTTCGCTTGGATGACGCCATGCGGACCATTCGCGCCACTTGGCCCGCGCCGGGCATATCGAAATCCAATACCAGCGCCGAATAGTGGCCCTGCACCAGCAACTCCACCGCCTCGCCGGACGAGTGGCAAGTCTGCTGCTCGATTTGCAGGACGTCCAGAAGCGCCCCCAACACCCGCAGCGACGGGCGATCCTGCGACACCAGCAAGGCATTCAGCTTCATAAACCGGAGCTTATGACCCGCCGCTGCCCCAGTAAAGTAACAGCAGTAATAAATCGGTCGTTACCAAGCAGAGTCCCGTCCCAATTTGGAACTGCGCTGTTTGTCGAGACTGCTCGTGAAATCAGGAGCTTAGAGATGCCCAGGTTCTGGACCGATAGTCTGTCTTCCGGAGTTTGGCTGCGTTTCGGGTGAGGATTCGAACGTGGGTCTGGCGGGCCGGCCTGCGCGAGAAAACTTGTAACCCATTCGTTCCGGGCACGTAATAGATAGTAGACAAGCCCATGGATCTGCATCGGCGATTTGCGCTTGGCGAGATCGATGCTTTCGAGACGTTGGTCCGGCAGTTCCAGGGCGATGTCTACTCCTGGATCGTGCGCATCGTGCGCGATCCGGGAATCGCTGAGGATCTGACCGTGGAAACCCTTTGGCGCATTTACCGGGCTCGTCACCAGTTCAGGCCAGAAGGAAATTTCGGCGCTTGGGCACGGCGGATCGCCAGCAACCTGGCGCTCGACCATCTCCGGCGCAAACGCCCGGAAGAGAGCTTGCTCGTTGAACCTGCGGGCGCGCCTCAGCCCGACGGTCTCCTGCAGCGCGAAACAAGGGAGAAGATCCAACAGGCATTTCGACGCTTGCCGGCCAAGTTGCAGGTTGCGGCCACGCTCGCGCTGGTGGAAGAGCAGCCCTACGACGAAATCGCCGATGCCTTAGGGACATCGGTTGGCGCAGTCAAGGTGCGTGTCTTCCGTGCCATTCGCATTCTGCGCAAACAACTAAGCCAGTTAGGCGTCAGGCCTGAATGAAAGAACATGAGGATAAAGAAATGACTGAACACGAGATGACCGAACACGACGACCGGGAGATTCGCGAAACTCTGAAACAATCCTTTCCTCCGGTGAACCTCGAGCTCGGCCGGGACCTATGGCCCGCGGTATTGCGCAAACTCGATGCGCAACCGATTCGAGTTCCGTGGTACGACTGGGCTCTGATTGCCTTGAGCGCAGCCGCGTTTCTGTTCTTCCCGAAGCTGATCCTCTTGTTCGCGTACCACCTATAAGGAGAGCCGTTATGAATAATTATCCGTATCTACGTGCTTACATGGCGGGAATCTCGGTGCCGACGCCGCTTTTGCTGGTCGCGCTCACGCTGTTCAGCATCGCGCGCTTTGTTTGCAACGTTCCTATTCCCGTGGAGCGGGTGATCATTTTTCCCATGGCGGCCATCCCTAACCTGTTTGGCGTGTGGAATATGTTGCATCTGGCTTTGCGGTCGCGCGTCAATCTGCCGCTGGGAATTCATGGCGCGATTCTTCCCTTTATCCTCGCGCCGGCAGGATTTCTTCTCGGCCGCAGCCTGGGCTTTCTGCAGGCCACGGAGCACGGCTTCATCTATTTCGGCGTGGTCAATGTTCACTACGTGCACGTGGCGCTTGTGTTTCCCGCCGCGTTGATCGTCTATTACCTGGTTTGGAAGTACCTGATCGGATTCTTCAATCGAGTCGTAGGAATTGCGGAATAGAAATCGCAGTTACACAAAGAAGGAGGACATATGACAGGCGTACATATTAGTAATGCTCCAGCGGTCGCGCACGGTGATCACTGGCCGACGGCGGTGGCCTCGCTGGCAGTAGGTGGCGCGTTCTTCGCCTTGTGGTTCTGGTTGCTGCCGCAGTGGCTCGGCTTCCGCGTGGAAATGGCGGGCGCAGCGCAGTGGCGATGGCTGGCTGTGGTTCCTTCGGTGTTGGGATTCGCCGTGGCCCTGCGTTGCATTTGGGACTTCGGTTGGACGGGACACGGCACACCGGCTCCGATGGTTCCGCCGCAGCGCTTGGTCGCGGTGGGTTTCTATCGCTACGTGCGGAACCCGATGTACCTCGGCTTTGCGGCAGGCTGGATCGGGCTGTGGGTTATTTTCGGCCACGCCAACCTAGTGGCGATTGCTGTCGTGGCAGCGGTCGCCCTCGGCATACATTTATTCGTGGTCTTTTACGAAGAGTCAAGTCTGCGCGGGAAATTCGGATCAGATTACGAAGCCTATTGCCAAAACGTGAATCGATGGTGGCCGCGAGCGCGAGCCTGGGACAAGCCGTAGCAGCGCTGAAAGCGCTGAGGAACAAACTGAGAGCTGAGAACAGACATCTGAAACTGGCTTTTGTTTATGCCGTTTTCTTTGAAGTATTGGGGCCTCCGAGGAACAAATTAGCCGGGCTCGGGTTTCAATTCCGAAGGCCATCTTTCTGCGGCGGGGGCCCTTTGTTTTCACGGATCTAGCAGGCATGGCCCAACCAGGAAGAAGCCGGGCCTTTCGTAATCTCCCCTTTGTTGCACGTTAAGTGAAATAGTTGAGCGTAGAGTATGGCCAGAGCCGCTATAGCAAACGCCAAGCCCCGAGCCCCGCGAGTGAAACTTGCAGGCACCGTTTTG
>JBEKRW010000419.1:0-3698 GCA_049517595.1 Candidatus Cybelea sp.
TAGAGCAAAAACAGGCGCAGTCCCACAAGGGACGTGCGCCATTTTCATTTTCACCAGAAATTGTTCAAGCAAAGGAACCTTTGTGCCGGATTGGGATGCAGCTTCGTCTGGGGGTGCCCCATGTCTCCCATCTTTTGGGAGACGTGGATCGCTCACGCGCATAGGTCCCGGGATATTGGAGAAGACGGTTGGAATGGGAACCCGAGGCAAGAGCTGACGAATAGCGAGCGACTGCGCGGCCCAAGGAGGCAATGTCCGATAACAGGTATTATGTAAAGTAGAGCGACTCCTGTTCCGCATCGAGCTTTTTCAACGCGTTTGCTGCTGATCCTCCGTCCACCCCTCGGAAGGTCAACGACCCCACAATCAGTTGACCAACTTGATCTTCGGCGGCACGCTAGCCGCACGAACAATCAACTCCGAGGCAGCCTTACCCAGCGTCACCGAACACCTCCGCGAATACTCGCGAAGAATCTTCACAACGTCATCATCAAGCTTGAGCGTAACGCGCATGACGAATGCTCACGAAAAGAAAAACATCGGAAAGGAGAATTGAAGTTGAATGAAAAGGGGAGTCGCACCACCGGCAAAGCGCGACGCGAATTCCCTGCCAGGAATGTGTAACCGTACAGTTACATCTTATACTTGCCCAAATCGTCGTCGTTCAAGCCTTCAAGATACTTCCGCAGCTCCTCGGCAGTCACGCGATCGGACATGCTCGCCGCCTGCTTCGAATTCTTCAGCACCAACTCATCTACAAAAATGGGACAATCCACGCGCAAAGCCAAAGCCAAAGCATCCGACGGCCGCGAGTCGATGCTGATCACCTCACCCCCGCGCTCCAGCCAGATCACCGCATAAAACGTGTCTTCCCGCAACTCGGTGACAACAACTTTATGCACCTGAGTCTCCAGCCCAGTAAGCACATTCTTAATCAAATCATGCGTCATCGGACGCGGGGTGTTCACCTTCTCCATCTCCAGCGCAATCGCATTCGCCTCATAAACCCCCACCCAAATAGGCAACACCGACTCGCCCGCAACATCCTTAAGAATAACAATAGGAGTCTGCGTGACTGGGTCCATCAAAAGGCCGCGGATTGTCATTTCTACTTCCATTTGGGCTCCTGCAACAACCTTATTCTCTCCACAACTTTGGCTCCTGCAGCAACCTTACCTCCGCAACAAGCTGACCCCCTGCAACAACCTTGGCTCCTGCAACGACCTTGCCTCTTGCAAAAACCTTGGATCGTGCAACAACGCTTTATGTGACAACATGGCTTGAAGGGGAGGGCGCATTTGCTTTTTTATATCACCAATTCCCCTAAGAGCGAGTTGGGAAAGGTTTGGGTTGCTTTCACATTTACGTACGTTCCTATTTGTGGAACCGATGTTTCCGGAGCGGTGAAGTTTAAGGTTTTGTTTTGGGTGGTGCGGCCGATCCATTGCTTGCGGGATTCGTTTTTCGCTTCAACCATTACTTCTTGCGTTGTTCCTAAGTACTTCTTGTAACGCTTGATTTGGATTTCTTTTTGGCGCTCCATCAGCGCTTCCAGGCGGCGGGATTTCTCTTCGTCTGGGATCGCGTCTTGGAGCGATAGTGCCGGTGTGTTTGGGCGTGGGGAATATTTGAAGGTGAAGACTCCGTCGTAGCCTACTTCGTCCAGCAGGTTCAATGTTTCCATGAAGTCTTGGTCGGATTCTCCTGGAAATCCTACGATTACGTCTGTGGTGATCGCTATGTCGCGCTCGGCGGATTTCATCCACGCTATGCGTTCTTCGTATTGCTCGCGAGTGTAGAGGCGCTGCATGGCTTGCAGCACTTTGTTCGATCCGCTTTGCACTGGCAAGTGAACATGGTCGCAGAGCGTGGGGACGGCGTCGATGGCGTCTATTATATCGCGGCCAAAGTCGCGGGGGTGCGAGGTGGTGAAGCGGACGCGCTTGATGCCGGGGACTTCTCCTACTGCGACCAGCAATTCTGCGAAGCTTTTTCTGGAAGCCGACTTCCCTGCTGAGTCTTTGTACGAGTTAACGTTCTGGCCCAGCAATTGAATTTCTGTGTAGCCCAGATCGGCCATCTGGCGGGCTTCGGCCAGGACCGACTCCGATGTGCGGCTGCGCTCTTTGCCGCGGGTGAATGGGACGACGCAGTAGGCGCAGAACTTGTCGCAGCCTTCGATGATGGTGATGTATCCGCGATGCGGGTTGGTGCGGGCAGTGAATTCGGTTTCGAAACACTTGTCGGTGGCGCGGTCGTCGAGGCCGGTGATGCGGATTAGGCTTTGGGCTGTGAGCTTTGAGCTGTGAGCTTCCTTCGGATTTTCTTGCGGGACGGTTTCCAGCTGCTTCAGCATTTGCGGCAGATTTGTGTAGGAGGCGGAGCCGCAGACTAGCGAGACGTGCGGGGCGCGTTCGAAAATTTTCTCGCCTTCCTGTTGGGCTACGCAGCCTAGCACTCCGAACTTTTTGCCTTGGGATTGCAGCTTTTTGAAATCGGCCAGTCGATGGAAAACTTTTTGTTCGGCTTTGTCGCGGATGGAGCAGGTGTTGTAGAGAATGAGATCGGCTTGCTCGACGGTTTGCACCTGGCGATAGCCTTCGTGCACGAGCGTGCCGATGACTTTTTCGGAGTCGTGCACGTTCATCTGGCAGCCGAAGGTTTCCAGGTAAAAGGTCTTGTCCCCAGACATGATTTTAAGTATAACGCTTGGTCGTTCTGGTTGGGCCTGGCGGTCACGTCCCGCCGCCGATTTGAGCGCGCCAACGAGATGAGACTTGGAGACATCGGTCCATGTTACGCAGGCTAGGCCTCGCAGCTTCGTATTTGATTGCAATCGTTTACGCCTTTTCGATTGTGCTGCCTCTTCTTTACTGTTACCGGCATAACGGATGCAGGGGCCCGGCTGAACTCGATGCTTTTATGCCCGCCTTCATGTTTACTCCTGTTGGCTCGATCGCTACAGCTTTTGCATTGCACAACGCGATTCAACGAATCAGAAAAGTACAATCGTGGTCCTGGGTCTTCTGGCCTCTCGCGATTATTTTCGCGATTGTTCTTCTCGGCGTTGTTGCTGGTGTCGCGCTCATAATTTATTACACTGCATCTCATCGTTAAGGAGCACTATGGCATTTCGCAGGCTCACGTTTGGATCTGGGCTTCGTTTCTTGGCCAGGTGTGTCTCAGCTCGATGCGCCGCGGCATCCTGGCTTGCGGTCTGTTGCTTCGCATATGGGCAGGTCTCTTACACGGAGCAGGAGGTCGAGGTTCACGATTTGCCGGCGCTGACGGCGCGATCCAAGCATGCGTCCGATGTGCTGGCGACATCGCTGGAGATTGTTTTTCGCGACAAAGAAATATGCTGCGGCAAGAATTCGGCTCTTGCAGACAGCGTGGAAGCGGCGGATCCAAAGTCTTTGAAGGACATTGCCGGTCGGCTGCAGGGAAGACATCTTCTCGGCGATGGGCGCCCGATTATGGTCACGGCGGATTCTGTGATGCCCGATGCGGTCAACGGCCCGATGTTGATCCAGACGATTCGGGATCAACACGCGGCGCTGATGGAGTGGAATTCCCATCTGTACGTGCTTGCCGGCGTGACTTATGTGGAAACCTCTGACAACTCCACTGGCGATATCTCGTACGCGGTGCACAAGTTCTTGCTGCAGGATGCGCGCTTTTCCGATTCTCGCAGGGCA
>JBEKRW010000420.1:0-2826 GCA_049517595.1 Candidatus Cybelea sp.
CGAACAAAGAAGCGGCGCAGATTCTCGCCCGGGGCACACTGCGCAAGGTAGCGGCCCAACAGGCGCTCCAGCGCGTTTGGAACTTCGGTCGCGGCGCAGCGATATCCGACGGGGCGGGCCGTAGCCTGATTGAGACCAAGGGCTCCGCCCACGCAGAAGTAGTAGGCGTCGACCATGCGGTCCTGAATTTTGATTTTCTTGCCTTCGATGCCAATGTCGGCGATCCAGTGCTGGCCGCAACTGTTGGGGCATCCGGTGACGTGCAGTTTCAGGTGCTGATCGAAACCGGGCAGACGTTCTTCCAGTTCTTCGACCAGCCAGCGGGAGAAACTTTTAGTTTCGGTGATGGCAAGCTTGCAGAATTCCGTACCGCTGCAGGCTACGGTGCCGCGCCAGAAAGAGGAGCCGCCGACCTTCAGCCCGATGGCATCGAATTCTTTCGCCAGCGCGTCGGAATTTGCCGTGGGCACCTTCACGACCAGCAGATTCTGCATGTTGGTCGCGCGTAATTCGCCGCCTGCATAGCGCTCGGCGAGATCGGCGGCAGCCTGCATCTGGTCCGCGTTGATTCGGCCGCGGAGCGCGACTGCTCCCACATAAGAGAGTCCGGGTTGCTTCTGCGCATGGATGCCAACGTGGTCGCGGTAAACATCGTCGGGGGCATGCTCCTCGACGGCGGGATCGAGTTGGAATCCGATGCGGTCTTGCAACTCGGCGAGAAAACGGTCGGCAGTCCAGCCGTGGCGCAAGAAGAGAAATTTCAGGCGGGCGCGCTCGCGATGTTCGCGCAGAACATCGGAACCACGAAACAGTTCCGCAATCCCCTTGATGACCGGAAGAACCTGATTCCAGCGCACGAACGCATTCAGACGCGCGGCGAGATAAGGCTCGGTGGAAAGTCCGCCGGCCACTCGCAGCGAGAAGCCGACCTCCGGCTTTCCGCCAACGGTGCGCGTAATCGCGGTCAGACCCACGTCATTAATTTCGGGATAGGGGCACCACACGCGACATCCGGTGATGGAGATTTTGAATTTGCGCGGCAGGTTGTAGAACTCGGCGTTCCCTGCCAGCAATTGCGAGGCTTCCAGCGCCAACGGCGAAGCGTCAACGATTTCGTCGGCGTCCACGCCGGCGACGGGGCATCCGGTCACGTTGCGCACGACGTCTCCGCAGGCTCCCATTGTGTTCAGTCCAACTTGCCAGAGGCCGTCGAGAACTTCCGGCAGCGACTCGATGGTGATCCAGTGGAGTTGAATGTTTTGACGCACGGTGAGGTCGGCGATTCCGTTGGCGTGTTGGCGGGTGAGGCCGGCGATGGCGCGGAGTTGGTGGGAAGTCATCATTCCGTTGGGAATGCGGATGCGCACCATGAAGCGCTGCAGGGCGCGGCCCACTCCGCCTTGGCCGCCGGTTACGCCGGCGCCGTCACCCTGGGTGTAAACACCCCACCAGCGGAAGTAGGTGCCGATCCATTCGGGAGGGATTGAATCAAATCCCTCGCGAGCGAAGCGGCGGATTTCTTCGAGCCCGTCCCAGGGATTCATGTCGCGCTTCAAGCGCTCGACTCGCTGGGCTGTCGTTTCTTTCTTTTTCTCTGTCGCAGGTGTGTGTGTCATAAGTTGAAAGCCAAGCAAAAACCAAAAGTTCGCAGCAAATAAAAAACCCACCGCCAGGTTCAACTGGCGATGGGTTAATGAGTGCTGTGTTTAAGAGTGAATTCTTAGGTCAGCAACCTCCCCGCGCCAGCGCACACGCATGCACAACAACAACAAGCGCAGCAGCACATGGAGCGAAGATTGACGTTTACTGACATCGGATTTTTGAATTGTAAGTTCATCGGCTTGCGCCGTCAACGATCTTAAGTAATGCTTCAGATTCATAATTTGGATGGAAGGAATCATATTTTTTGCGGTTCTCGCGCCGCCGGTCTGATCTCACCGTAGAATCAGCGACTTAGACTCCAGAAAAATTATTCGGTGATACACTCTGTTACTTTGCGAAGCTGGCAATCGAGTCTGACCTCGTTCGGAAAGGTGCGTTTTCCATGAAGCGTTCCCCCGTCTTCTTAATACTCGTGATTCTGCAGTATGCGGTTTTTGCGGGTTCCCAGATCTCCGGCGGCCCCGACCCATATAAACCGACGCTCGACAGGTTGGATGGTCTCACTCGGCAGAGCGAGGCGGAATGGCGCGTTCATGCCGACGTTCCTCATCCGGAAGATCCGGGGTTGAATGACTCCGACTGGGGCCTGCTCACGGTGAAGAACGGGGCGGGGCCGGGGGGAAGAAATGCAAATCAGGAGCATTGGACGGGAAGCCGCGTGTTCCGCCGCTGGGTGCAGATTCCCGAGAAGATCAACGGCTATGCCACGCAAGGCTCGCGGGTGTCGCTTGATCTGCGATTTGGCAGTCCAGATGGCTTGCGGATCACCGTTTTTTCGAACGGAGCGATTCTCTATCGCGGGAGCGATGACGATATTTTGCCCTTGCTTTTGACCGAGAACGCGCAGCCGGGACAGAAATTTCTGATTGCAGCGCGGGTGGTCGCGGGCGAGAAAGCGCAAGCGGAATTCTTTCATAGCGAGCTCGCGATTGAGCCGCCACACACTCGCCCTGACCCCGCTTTTCTGCGGATGGAACTTCTCGCCGCGCGACCCGTCATCGCAGCGTATGAGGAAGGAAAGACGGAGCGCCAGCAGCAACTCGCTGCTGCGCTGAAGGCGATAGACTTCTCGCCGCTGGAGCGTGGGGATCAGGCTGGCTTCGATGCGTCACTGAATGCCGCTCGCGCCAAAATGGAGGCGCTTAAGCCCTGGCTGCAGCAGTT
>JBEKRW010000421.1:0-2766 GCA_049517595.1 Candidatus Cybelea sp.
GATTTTGATGCCAGCCTTCTCCGCCGGCATACCCTTTTCCAAGTCGGTCACTGTGACGCTGGGTTCTTTGGGATCCCATCCCGCAAATCCCATCTGGTTCACTCCGTAGGCTTCGGGCACGATAGTCTTTTCGAAAGACTTCCCGTTGCGTTCGAAAGTGATATCTAGCGGCTGATTCGGGCTCAGGGCTTCTTTCGGAACGACTTGCTTCCAGGTAGGATTGTCGATCCCATCCAGACGAGTAATGCGATCGCCAATCTGAATTCCAGCTTTCGCTGCGGGAGTGTCAGGCAGGACCCAGCCGATCACTGCAGGCTCATCCAGCACCGCCGGATATTCGTAGTGCACCATGTAGACAAAGGTGAGCAGGCCTATGGCGAGCATGATGTTCATGAACGGCCCGGCGATGGCTATCAGAAAGCGATGCCAGCGCGGGTGCGACAGGAACTCGCCCGGATCGTTGGTGCGCTCGTCCATGGGATTCTCGCCGCTCATTTTCACGTAGCCGCCGAGAGGGATGGCGGCGATGCGATAGTCGGTGTCGCCGCGGCGGAAACCGATCAGCCGCTTGCCAAATCCGATGGAGAAAACCTCAACTCGCACACCCAGCAACTTGGCAACCGCATAGTGGCCGAATTCATGAATCAGAATCATGAATCCCAAGACCACCGCCATAGCCAGCACAGCGATAAAAAATCCCGACATATATTTCTTGATTATTCCCTTCGAAAGGTGGAGGAAGCCGAACGTGAAGCCGCGGCATAACCCAACTGCTCTATTTTTTCGTGCGCAGTCTGGCGCGCTTCCGCGTCTGCCTCCAACACTCTACTTATAGACTCCAATTTCCCGACTTCCGTTTCAGCAAGAACCATTCTAATTATGTCAGGAATCTCAGTGAAATGGATACTGCCATTGAGAAACGCGGCGACCGCGACCTCGTCGGCTGCGTTCAAGGCGACAGTTTTTGCCCCCCCGGCCTCCGCTGCTTCATAGGCCAAACTCAGGCAAGGGAATTTTCCCATGTCCGGAGGCTCGAAATCGAGGTGTCGTAAGTCCATGACCGGGAAGCGCATATCGGATTCAATCCGCTCCGGATAGGTCAACGCATAGAGGATGGGCAGCCGCATGTCCGTCACCGAGAATTGAGCAAGTATGCTGCCATCCACAAATTCGACCATGGAATGGATCGTGGATTGGGGGTGCACCATGACCTGCACCTGGCTCGGCGGCAGATTGAACAAACGACAGGCCTCAATGACCTCAAAGCCCTTATTCATCAATGTGGCTGAATCAATAGTGATGCGGCGGCCCATCTTCCATGTGGGATGGTTCAGGGCTTGCTCGATCGTGATGGAGGAAAACTGTGACACTGGGGTGTGTAGAAATGGCCCTCCCGAGGCAGTCAGCCAGATCTGCCGAACCTCGTTCATCCGTCCGCCACGCAGACATTGGTGGATCGCGTTGTGTTCGCTATCAATCGGCAACAAAGGTTTGCCTTGACGTCGGGCTTCGGCGGTAATCAGTTCTCCCGCGGCCACTAAGCATTCTTTGTTCGCCAAGCCAACTGTCTTGCCGGCGCGCACGGCTTCGTAGGTGGCTTCGAGTCCGGCCACACCCACAATGGCGCTGACCACAAAATCTGCTTCGGGGTGAGTCGCAACTTGCACCGTTCCGGTAGTTCCGTAAACGACTTCGACTCCGTTCGTTCCTGCAGCCCTAAGACGAGAGCGGAGAAGCTCCGCATCTTTTTCAGCGGCAACGGACAGCACCTGCGGCTTCCATAGCTGCGCCTGGTCAAACGTAGCCTCAATATTCCGGCCCGCAGCCAGAGCAATAATCTCGAACCGCTCAGGATAGGATTCGACCACGCTCAACGTGCTGCGGCCAATGGAGCCAGTCGAGCCGAGGATGGAAATACGTTTCATTAGAAACCGTCGTTGGTCGTTGGTCCTTCGTCGTTAGCATTTTGTTGGGCTATCGCCAACGACGCACGACGAACGGCCAACGACTGTTTTCTAACTACTGCATGACGCGCCAAGCCGCATAGTACCATAGCACCGGAGCGGCAAAGAGCAGGGCGTCGATGCGATCCAGCATGCCTCCGTGGCCCGGAAGAATCGTTCCAGAATCCTTCACTCCGGCACCACGCTTGATCAACGACTCCACCAGATCGCCCAATTGCGCGGCCACGTTAATGGCTGCCGAGAGCAGCAACGCGGGCCCCAATGGCGGCTTCTGCAATGCGAAGAAACCGTCGCGCCTTTCTATGAGATGCGCATTCAGCAGAGCGGTGCTAATCGGCAGAGCATAGTTATAGATCAACATCCCCACCACCAGGCTTGCCAGCAGAGATGCCAGCGCACCCTCCCATGTTTTCTTGGGGCTGATGCGCGGCGACATCAGATGACGTCCCAGGGAACGTCCAACGAAGTAGGCGAAAATGTCACCAGCCCACACCACCAGCAGCAAATACAAAAGCAGGAACGCCCCCGACCACTGTTCGCGCAACTGCACCAGAAATCCCAGCGGCAAGGCAACGTAGACGAAAGCAAACGCGGAAACCATCGCAGCCGGAAACGCGCTGCTTAGATTCACCCTGCGCATGGCAATGGTGAGAAAGATAAATGGAGCAATGGCAGCGGCAAATCCCGCGCTGTAAACAAAGATTGCGGTCGAAAGCAGAGGTTTGTCGCTCCCCGGATTGATGGCCAGAAGCAGGAAAAAGAATCCGACAAAGATGTAAGTGGGCCAGCGCAAGGGCCGGAT
>JBEKRW010000422.1:0-2763 GCA_049517595.1 Candidatus Cybelea sp.
TTGGTGCCGGGCGCCATGGCGGCGACATCGCCTGCTTCGAGCAGAAAAAATCCGGCGGATGCAGCGCGGGCTCCGCTGGGGGTGACGTAAGTGACAACGGGTACGGGCGCTGCCTCCAGTTCCTCAATCAAGTGGCGAGTGGCGTCGAGCAATCCGCCGGGCGTGTTGAGCCGAATCAGGAGCAGCTCGGAGTGTTCGGCCTGCGCTTGTTCGATGGCGTGAGCGACGATTTCCACCGTGACGGGATGCACCATTCCATCAATGTTCACCGCAAGGACGCGTGCCGGGGGCGACTGGGCAGCGGCCGAGAAAGCGAACACGGATATCGCAAAAAATGAAATGGTCCGCAAGCACCTTCAATATATCGCCTTTTCAGCTGTAACGCTCCCGTCACATCCTGGGGATGCGCACTGTTGTACACTTGCGTCAATGGATGAACTCAAGATCGAAACGCTGCCTGGAAGACGGCAGGGCGTCCGCATAATTCGCCTGGATGGGCCGTTTGTACTGCAAGGGGTTTTCGAGTTCCAATCGATCGCCCGGGCGGGGCACGATGCGGTAACAATTATCGATCTCACGGAAGTGCCATTCATGGATTCGGCGGCGCTGGGGGCGGTGATGGGATTGCATGTTTCCTGTCAGAGGCAAAAGCGGAAGTATGGGTTGGTGGGAGCGTCTGAGCGGCTTCGGACTTTATTTCAAGTAGCAGGTGTGGCGTCGCTGCTGGTGAATTTCGGCACGGTTCAGGAAGCGGAGGAGAAGTTGGCGGCTAGCGCGGCGGCGCAATAGCAGAATCCGGCGTTGGCAGACGAAAGCGTCTGCCCCGCATTGACGCACAGGCGCTTTGGCGTTCGAGCCTGCGGAGGCACCGGCGCCCTCACGCCGTGGTTACGGGCGCGGTGCTTAGGTAGCGGAGGGCTAGGACCGTGATATCGTCGGCTTGAGGTTCGCCGATGGCGAACTCCTGCACGGCAGCATGCAAACTGGCTACCAGTTGCTCGGCGGATTCGCCGCAGTGGGCTGAGAGAAGCTGCTCGAGCCGATTTTCGCCAAAAAACGTGTCGCTCTTATCGCGTGCCTCGGTTACGCCGTCGGTGTACAGCACTAGCGTTTCGCCCGGAGCGAGACGGCCGGTGTAGGTGTCGTACGCGAATCCGTCCATGATTCCGACGATGGGCCCGCTTTCGGTGGAGAGCGGAAGGGGCTTGCCATCCACCGACAGAACGTAGGGCCGGTTGTGACCGCCGTTCGCGAATTGAAGCTCGCCGGTACGGGTGTCGAGAATCCCGTAGAAAACTGTAGTGAACATGGCTGAGTCGCTTTGGACCGCCAAATTGCTGTTCATGTAGGCCAAACATTCGCCCGGAGTGGCGCGGTGTTGCGCGAAAGCTCGCAGCAGCGTGCGGCTGACGGCCATGAACAGCGCGGCCGGGACGCCTTTGCCGCTGACATCGCCGATGACGCATCCGAGATGCTCGGGATCCAGCAGGAAAAAATCGAAAATATCGCCGCCCACTTCCTTGGCGGGTACCATGGCGGCGTGAAGCGGGAAATCCTTGCGATCGGGAAAGGCGGGGAACTGATGCGGCAGAATGGATTGCTGGATTTGCGCGGCATGCGCCAATTCCTGCGCGCGCAGTTTCTCGGCCTGCTCGACCTCGATTAGCCGGGCATGCTCAATGCGGATGGCCGCCATGTTGCCCATGACGGTGAGCAGGTTGAGATCCTCGGTGGTGAATTCCTGAATGAAGCCGGGCGAATCGAGATAGATGAGGCCGCTGACGCGGTTTTCAGCTTGCAGCGGGACAGCCAAGACGCTGCGGATTTGTTGCGCGACGATACTTTCGCTCGCGGCTAAAGCTTCGTGCCGCAGCGCGTCGCGCACCAGGAGCGAACGGCGCTCTTTCAGAACCAGGTCACGCACGCGGGCGCTGATGCGAAATCCGGCGCCCTTGGACGCACGGACGCGGAGTTCGCCGCCATCCTCGAGTGTCATCAGCACGCCACGCGAGGCTTTCACCGCTTCCACCGAAAGATCGAGGATGAGCTCGAACAATTTCTCGAGCGGCATGTGGCCCACCAGTTCGCGTCCGGCGCGAACGAAGGCCTGCATGTGTCCGATACCTTGAATTTCTTTTTCGTCGCTGAGCAATCCATCGAGAGTGGCGGTCAGCGTGGTGCCTCCGGGAGGGGTGGGGGGCTTCTCGATAAAGACGACAGTTTGGTGCGCGGCGGCGGGGCGGGCGGCCTCGGTGAAAACGATCGCTAGTTGGCCGGCGGTGACCCGGTCATTCGCTTCCAGAATATGCGGAGCTGTTACGGGTTTTCCGTTTACTAGCGTGCCGTTGGTGCTTCCGAGATCGCGGAGGGTCCAGCTCGATCCGGTCCGCTCGAATACCAGATGCTCACGGGAAAGGCCGCTGACTTCGGGATAACAGAGTTCGTTGGCGAGTGTGCGGCCGAGCGAATAACGGTCGCGCTCAAGCGTGACAGTGCGGGTGGTTCCATCGGGCAGTTGGATACGGAGCTCAGGGTGCCCAGTTTGGGCGGCCGCTGTCATGAATTAATTATAGGTTACGCGAAATGATAATTACGCGCTAATAGTTTTGCGGTATTGCTTTAGCAGCGGGTGGCCGGGTAGAATCACAGGATTCTATGCCGATGAAGCCGATGTTTCTTCCTGGGGTGGAACAGAATCCGCAACCCGGCCCCTATCGCGACATGCTGCGGATGATGCAGGAGGCTGGGAGCGAGTATCCGCAG
>JBEKRW010000423.1:0-2742 GCA_049517595.1 Candidatus Cybelea sp.
TCTCCAGCAACTTTTTCGGCTCGTCCAGCAGTTCCGAAACCTGTTGCGAATGTCCCTCCAGCGCTTCGGCGGCGCGTCGATACGAGCGAATGCGGAACGAGTCGTCGCCATTGACCTCCATCAGGTCGGCGGTCTCATAGAATATCTGCGCGATGGCCTTGTTTTCCAAGCGAAATTACCCGTGCGAAATTGTACCCCGTCGCAGAGCTGTTATTCCGAGCTGTTTTGGAGGGCGCAGCTTCAGCCGGCCTTGAGCCCTTCCAGCGTGCGCTTGCAAGTGGTTTATCCTTGTCATCACGAGGTGGCTCGGCCGGCTTTGGAAAAAGTCGTTTTCGATTTGCTTTGGAAGGGCGCAGCTTGAGTTGCGCCGGTGCAGCCCTCTAACTTGTCATCACGAGCTGGAACTTAGGGTCTGCGTCAGAATTCGACTTGTCAGATTGCGCTGGAACGCGAAGTATCGAAACCGGCTGCAACCCAGCCGCGCAGCGGCGAGATGGGGTTAGGCGTGAGCGTAAGCCCACGCTCGAAGTTCGAAGAAATGCGAGCCGCAGAGCGGTGACAGGGTTCTCACGCAGACACTTTAGGCCGACGAGGGACTTGTTTCTGGCTTTTGCCAACGTTGACCAATAAATCATGCCGGAAATGCATCCAGTCTCGATAAAGCCTGCGCGCAACATTCTGGGAAGCCTGCGCGTGCCGGGCGACAAGTCCATCTCCCACCGCTATGCCATGCTGGCGGCGCTTGCCGCTGGACGCTCGCGCCTCGACAACTTTGCTCCCGGCGCCGACTGCGCCAGCACTCTGCGCTGCGTTCGCGCTCTGGGCTGCAAGGTCGAGCGCGATGACAAGGGAGCGGTCGTCATCGACGGCCTGGGTCCACATCTCCACGCGCCGCACTCGCCACTCGATTGCGGCAACTCCGGTTCGACCATGCGCATGATGTCCGGCATCCTGGCCGCGCAGTCGTTCAGCAGCGAGTTGCTCGGCGACGAATCCCTGTCGCGCCGCCCCATGCAGCGCGTCATCGAGCCCCTGACGCAGATGGGAGCCCAGATTCACGCCAATGAGGACCGCGCACCGCTGCGCATCCACGGCGCAAAGCTGCACGGCATCAACTACGCACCGCCGGTGGCCAGCGCGCAGGTCAAGACTTCCGTGTTGTTCGCCGGGTTGCTGGCCGAGGGTAAGACGACGGTAGCCGAGCCGGCCCGCACTCGCGATCACGGCGAACTGGCTCTGCGCGCCTTCGGCGCCGAAGTCGAGCGCAGGCATAACGCAGTCAGCATCGTTGGCGGGCAAACGCTGCATCCCTTGGAAGCATTCGTGCCGGGCGACATCTCTTCCGCTGCATTCTTCCTGTGCGCGGCCACGATTTTTCCCGAGTCCAACCTCGTAATCGACGGCGTGCTGCTGAACCCCACGCGCTCGGCGCTGCTGGACGTGCTGGCCGCGATGGGCAGCCGCATCTCAATGGTGCGTGTCGAAGAAAATCACGGCGAGTTGGTGGGAACCATCGCGCTGGTGCCGGGGCAGGGAAGACATGTGCGGATCGAAGGCCCTCTGACTGGGTTGCTGATCGATGAGCTTCCCGTGCTCGCGGCGATCGCCCCGTTCACTGCGGGAGGGTTGGAGGTCCAGAATGCGGGCGAGTTACGCGTGAAAGAATCCGACCGCCTGAGCGCGGTCACTCGCAACCTGCAAGCCATGGGCGCGCAAGTGGAGCAGACCGCCGATGGCTGGCGCATTCCCGGCGGCCAGCACCTGCACGGCGCCGAGATCGAAAGCTACCACGACCACCGCATTGCGATGGCGTTCGCGGTCGCGGCATTGCGGGCCGAAGGCGACACGCTCATCCACAGCGCCGATTGCGTCGCCATTTCCTATCCCAGCTTCTTCGACGACCTGGAAAAACTGGTGGAGCGATGAACCATTAAACTTCGTGTCATCTAAACTTCGCCGGGTGCCCCGTTCTAGCCTGATTTTGGCTAGGGCGGGGCTTTCTTGCCCGACCGAAAATCACTCCGAGACCTGGTGCTCTTCCTCGTGCTCGATCGCGGAAATCTGTATGACCTCAACCCCCGCCTTTTGCAGCGCTTCATTCAGCTTCGCCAGTTGCGAGCTCTTCAGCTGCGTCCACGCGTCGATGCCGGCCTTTGCCGCCTGCTCCGACTCGCGATAAAGCTCGACCGCCTGCGTCGGCACCGTGCGATCGCTGCTCTCCACCACGCGCAACGCTGCTCCCAGACCTGAGCTGGCCGACTCAAGCCCGCTGATCGCTCCCGGACTTGTTCTCTCGCCCTTTTCGACCTTCCCAATGAGCAAGTTCAGCTCCGTCACCTGAGCGAGAAGCTCCTCATGCTGTTTCAAGCTTCCCGCCTCTATCTCGCTCAGCCGCTTCTTGACGGCACTAATTTCGGCCAGCGCCTTACGGCTGCTGTGCACCTCGGCGGAAAACTCCAGGCCGAGACGAAGCTGCTCCTCCAGCTCGGCTCGGGTCGCCTGCGAGCGCGGATCCATTTCCACCTTCAGCGGCTGCGTCAGCGCATTGCCATCCACCGTCAGCTTCAGCTGATAACTTCCCGGCACCGCGCGCGGTCCACGCGGCGCGCCGAAGCCTTCTTCTTCCTCGATCTCGGGGTTTCCACCCGAGCTGCCCCAGCGCAGGTCCCAGACAAAGCGATGCGCGCCGGCAGCGTTTTCCAGCACCACCGGCTTCGCAATCCAGCGCTCGGCGATGGCCAT
>JBEKRW010000424.1:0-2740 GCA_049517595.1 Candidatus Cybelea sp.
GGAGACCGGCATACTCGAAAAAGAAGAACGTCTTGTCTTTCTTGATGGGACCTCCGAACGTGGTGCCGAATTCATTTCGCTTGAATGGCGGCACGCTGGTGGCGAAGAAGTTGCGCGCATCGAAATCGTTGTTGCGCACGAACTCAAACGCGCTGCCGTGAAACCCGTTGGTGCCGGTTTTGCTCACGATCTGCGTGATGGTTCCGGCGCCCTGCCCGTATTGCGCGGAGTAGTTGTTAGAAAGGACCTTGAATTCGGCAATCGCATCGAGGTTGAAATTGGTGAACTGAATGGTGCCCATCTCCGCGTCGCTGACATCGGCGTTATCCAAAGTTCCTACCTGAGTTTCACCACGATTGCCGTTACTGATCCACTGCGGGCCCATCCATCCCATGGAACCGGTGTCTTGGGCCATGCCTGGCTGCATCATGACAAGTCCCGATATGTTTCTCCCATTGAGCGGAAGAGTCTGCACTTGCTCTTCCGACACCAATCCGCCGATGGTTCCATCCATGGTGTTGAGTAGCGGCGGCGCGGCATTCACCTCTACGGTAGACTCGACCCCTACCACCGACAGCTTGAAATCCACCTGGCGCTGCTGGCTCACGTCGAGGGTGATCCCGGCCGCGTTTCCGGTCTTGAATCCGCCGCCCTCCGCTGTGATGTTATAAGTGCCGACGCCAAGATTCGGAATCGTATATGTTCCGGCGCTGCTGGTCTTAGTGGATTGCGAGATGCCCGTCTCGACGCGTGTCGCGGTGATTTTGGCGTCGGGAATCACGGCTCCGCTTGGATCTGTGACGGTGCCCACGATGGTGCCCGTGGCCTGCGCCCAAATGGAAGAAGGCAGAAGCAGAGCGATCGCCAGCAGACACCAACCGGCGCTTCTCAATTGCTTTGTCAATGAACGTAAAGGCTCAACGGCGAGCACACGTGTTGCGCGCTCTTGATATGTGACCATACCTCGCTCCTTTGGGGGGCGTCGCTGACTGAACAGTGAAAGCGAGCTCACTACGCCCTGAATGGCGTCAGTATAAATCGAGAAAACGACTGGTGTCAATTGTTTTGTGCGTGAAGCGTGGAGCTTTGTGTCAAGAGGGCATTTCGGGCACTCGTGCGACGCCAACGTGGGCAATCCAGCCCGATTTGGCATTGCTCACGCTGCTATGAATTATGGAAGGGTCCAGAGTTCACTCGTATAGTCCGGCCTTCGATTTTATCAGCCAATCGATTGCTCCCTCGCAGTGAATCGATAAACCCTCGAGCAATTGGCGGCCACAATTCGGGACTGGGAGGTCGGTGGTTCGAATCCACCCGCCCCGACCAATCCTTTCAATAATTTACAGGTAGTGGCGGGCCAAAGCAGCCCCGCCAACTGAGTCTAAGCCGAGCCGGCAAACGTCTATTTATTCAAGTAGAGCCTTCGACGGGAAATCAGCCCTATGATGAGGGCTAATCCTAGGACGCCCGTCATCGCCGGTTCAGGCGTTACGACTGTCCCGCCTGTAATGGTCAGCGTCCCTCCGGAATTATCGAACGCGATTAGATCACCCTCGGCGTCGGACAGCGATGTGGCCGAGCCGAAATCGATGCTCACCGGTCCTGGGCTTGCGCCAGGCGCGATCGTGAACAGCACGTGTCCGAGCCCAACTTCGTCGCCATCTGCGATCGCCTTGTTCGTGAAATCGGCCGTGACATCGCCGGCTTGAGCGTCTTGCGCGGTGGACGGCGGATTTTCAAGGATGCTACCAGTCACTGGCGCGGCCAGCAGTGAATCGCCTGCGAAGATATACGGCGCTGCCACCGTATTGATGGTGATATCGGTGAAAATGACGTCCGTATCGGAGGTGGTGACTTCAAAGTTGAACCCCGCGACATTAAAATCGCCGCCAGTATCCGTCAACACCACATCGAACGATCCACTACCCCCAGCGCTGGCGGAGCCCGGCGTCATCGAAAAAACCAGGTCCGCGCGTGCCGCTCCTGTTCCCATCACGCACGCCACGGCACATGCCGCCGTGAGCCATAGTCGCCTCAGCCGAACTGAATGCATTCCTCTCGCCTCCTCAATCACGATCGCTCAGGGCTGGTTCGTCCCGTTGCGCTGAGCTACAATTTGCACGTCCAGGACATTTACAACGCCGTCGCCGTTCATGTCGGCGAACTGATTGTAGGGCAGGGCGCGCGCCTGATTCACCAACACCTCATCTTGCGCATTGACTGTACCGTCGTCGTTAAAATCACCCCAGAGTATTTTCAAGTTCTGGCTGTAGCCCGCTCCTAATCCCAGCGCGTTGCTCATCGAGTCCTTCAAAGAATTAACGCCCGACCCGGCCAGTATAGCCGTGAATTTACCGAGCGCCAATGGACTAATAGTCCAGGTAAGGGTGGTAGTACCGAGCCCGGTAAAGCGCGTGGTTGTAATGCCGGTGCCGCTTAGGCTATTGATGTTGCCGGTGGTGATGGGTTCCGAGAAAGTTACTTGCACTCCCGTGATCTCCCATGGCAAACGGTTGCGCGTGGAACCAATCATCGCGTAGTTGCCCACCGTACCGAATAGAACATTAAACGAAACCACCGTTGGCCCCGAACTCACGGTGAGCGTTGCCGCCGTGGTGGTGGCCCCGCCGCACGTATCGGTGAACACGGCGCGGTATTGGTTTCCGTTCTGGCCGGCGGACGTGGTGAAGCTCAGGGTTGTCGACGTTGCGCCCGTAATGTTGCTGAACGTCGTCCCACC
>JBEKRW010000425.1:0-2685 GCA_049517595.1 Candidatus Cybelea sp.
TAGCTGTCAGCCAGTCCGGTATAGGCATCCGAGTATCCCGGATCGTGCACAATCGCCTGCATGAAATAGTCCACCGCTTTTTGCAGATCGTCGGGCGTGCGCTTGTTCCAGTAGTAGCGGCCTTGCAGATAAAGATCCTTGGCCTCCTGATTCGCCGGATGCAACCCGGCATTCGCAGCCGAGTGTGGCAAATTGCCCGCGGCCTTGATCCCGCGAAACCCGAAGAGCATGATCCCCGCCAGCAACAGGAGCGCCAAAGCCAGCGCGGCATACTCCAACTTTCGCCACAAAACCGAAAAAGCCGGTGGCGAAATCAAACTATCGGGAGCGCCCACCGGACTTACTGCCGGACTTTCTGCCGGACTTTCTGCCGAGTTCGCTGCCGGCTCTAACTCCGCCTCACCCGCACCGGACGCAAGCAGCGTGACTGGGCTCGAAGCCGGGACTCCGGCAGTCGGAGCGATCGAAGTCGGGGCGATCCAGCGGTACCCGCGTCGCTCGATGGTTTCTATAAAGATAGGATTCTCAGCGGGGTCGCCCAGCGCATCGCGCAGCCGCTTGATGGCGCTGCTGATGGCACGGTCGAAATCGACAAAAACATCCTGCGGCCAAAGCGCCTGCCGGAATTCTTCGCGCGTCACAACTTCATTCGGCCGGCTCAGCAGGACTCCGAGCGCCCGAAAGGGTAGGTCCTGAATCTTTACCCTGGTTCCTTTCTTCCGCAGATCCCCAGCGCGCAAGTCCGCCTCAAATACTCCGAAGCGCACAACCGTCTGGGGTTCGCTGGGCACAGTCATAGGCGTCGACGCTCCCAGGGGAGGACCGTTTCAAGTTTATCACCTCGGAAAGCCCCGTTGGACCGGCACTTTCGGGCTACTCCGCTCCAGACAATAACTTTCCGTAAACCATTGTAGATAAACAAAATAGCTCGTCGCTTCAATGTAGCCGAGCCGTCGCTTTACCCCCGCCCCAATTCAGGTGATAGTCGGCGTGCATTCGCGGTCATCTCAGCCAGTGGGCGTGAGAGCGGCCAGCGCCGGAAAACAGAACCACCAACCGGCGTCCTTTAATGCGAGCGAGTGCTTCCGTTTCCCGAGGAGAAACTTCCATGAATTGCATGCGCCGCCAAACCAAGACTTCGAAGCGCGCCAGATTGACGCTGCTCCTGATCGCCGTTGTCGTCACCATCGCTGCCTCGGCCATCCCGAGCCAAGCTCAGATTCCCTCGCCAACGCTGGTTTACACATTTCAGGGCGGCACCACCGACGTCTACTTTCCTTGGGGTCCCCTGGCTCAAGGTCAGGACGGCAACCTCTACGGCACCGGCCAAGGCCGTGGTGCTAACAACACGGGCGGCGTATTCAAGATCACTCCTGCGGGCGTCGAGACCTTGGTGGCCAGCTTCCCCGCCACCTGGACCAACTGCGGCTTCGGGCTCACGCTGGCCATGGACGGGAACTTTTACGGCGCCTGCACAATAGGCGGAGCCAATAACGCCGGCTTTATATACCGCGTAACCCCCGCCGGAGTTCTAACTGACATCTACGACTTCCTCAACCGGACAACCGAAGCCTGTTGCCCCTTGGGCGCGCTGGTTCTGGGCGAAAACGGCGATCTTTATGGGACGACTGGAGACTTGAGCGCCAGCAGCGCACAAGTTGCTTTCAGCGTCTCTACCGCCGGCGTTTACAAGACGCTCTACACCTTCGCCAACGGAAACTCCCTTCCGTCGGTTCTGACCGCGGGCGGCGATGGAAACTTCTACGGCACCGAAGCTGACGCCGACGGATTCGGCAACGTCGGGGGAGTCTTCCGGATCAGTTCAACCGGTGCCTTCAAGCTGCTCTACGGCTTTGTGAGCTCAACCGACGTGTATTACCCCAGCTCAGGCGTGGTCCGGGACTCGAATGGAAAACTCTACGGAACCACGGCTTTTCCGTCCGGTACCGGCAATGGCACCCTCTATGACGTGACCACCGCCGGTAAGGTCACCGATATATACAACTTTCCTGCCACGCTCAACTTCGACGAGTCGGCCAACAACATGATGCAGGCCAGCAATGGAAACCTCTATGGCGCAAGCTATAACGGAGGAACCGGCGCCGAGGGGGGCCTGTATGAACTTACCTCCGCCAACGTGTTCTCTTCGTACTCGTTCGCCACTGAGGGCAACGTGGGCGGCGGGCCTGAGGCCCCTCTGATGCAGGCAACCAGCGGGATCATTTATGGAAGCAACAGCGGGGGCAACGCTGTGACGGGGGGTACCTTGTTCGAACTGAACATCGGCGCGGCTCCGTTCATCTCTCTGGTCACTCCTGTGTACTCCGGCAAGGAGGCCTCAACGGTCGGCATTCTGGGTCAGGGTTTCAGCTCGGCGTCGGTCGTTAAGTTCGGAGGCACAAAAGCCACGACCACAAAACTCACCGGCACGACCTACATTCTCGCTACGGTCCCGACGGGCGCGCTAACCGGCGACATCACCGTCACCACTGGATCGACCGTGCTGTCCACTACCGCGAGCTACAAGATCACGCCGACCTACAAAAGCTTCACGCCCCCGAGCGGCCCGGTCGGAACCGTAGTCACATTCAACGGCACTGGCCTGGTTCAAACCACGAAGGTGACGATCGACAACATATCGGCGGCGTTCACGGTGGTCTCCGATTCCGAAATCACCGCGACCGT
>JBEKRW010000426.1:0-2677 GCA_049517595.1 Candidatus Cybelea sp.
CGTACCGTGCCTCTTTGCGTGCGGCCTCCAGCAGGTCGCGATCGCGCAGCAGATTGGCCACGCGGAAGTTTGGAATGCCGGCTTGGCGCGTCCCAAAAAACTCTCCTGGACCACGTTGCTCCAGGTCGAGCTCCGCAATCTCGAATCCGTCTTGCGTGCGTACCATCGCGTCGAGCCTTTGCTGCGCTTCCACCGAAACCTTCCCGCCGGTCATAAGCACGCAATAGGATTTCGCCGCACCGCGCCCGATGCGCCCGCGCAGCTGATGCATCTGCGACAGGCCGAAGCGCTCGGCGTGCTCCACAACCATCACGTTGGCGTTGGGGACATCCACGCCAACTTCGATCACAGTCGTCGACACCAGCACGTCGATTTCGCCGCGCTTGAAGCTGGCCATGGTTGCATCCTTTTCGTCGGCGCTCATCCGGCCGTGCAGCAGGCCAACGTGCAGGCTGGAGAACTCATGCGAGCGCAGGCGGTCATGCATCTTGATGGCCGCTTTTAGCTCCCCTTCCATCGCACCTTCTTCGATCACAGGGTAGACGATGTAAGCCTGATGTCCGGCAGCGACCTGCTTGCGCACGAACTGCCACACTTCCTCGGCGCGCTCGTCGCCAACCAGACGAGTGGTAATGGGCGTGCGCCCGGGCGGCAGCTCGTCGAGAATGCTGGTGTCAAGGTCGCCGTAAATCGTTAGCGCCAGCGTTCGCGGGATCGGCGTCGCCGTCATCACCAGCACATCGGGTTCGGCCTCATCGGACTTCTTCATCAGGCGGAAGCGCTGCATCACGCCGAAGCGATGCTGCTCGTCGACAATCACCAGGCCCAGCTTGTCGAACTCAACCGTCTCCTGAATCAGCGCGTGCGTGCCAATCACCAGCTGCGCGTTGCCTTGCGCAATGTGATGTCGCACCTGCTTCTTGCGGCCCGATTCCTGCGAGCCGGTGAGCAGCACAATGCGATATCCCGCAGCTTCCAGAATCTGCCGCGCCGAAAGATAATGCTGCGTCGCCAGAATCTCCGTCGGGGCCATGAGCGCGACTTGATAGCCGTTCTCGATAGCAATGACCGCGGCTTCCAGCGCCACGATAGTTTTGCCCGACCCCACGTCACCTTGTAGGAGACGGCGCATCGGCGCGGGCGCGGCCATGTCACCGGCAATTTCCTTCAACACTCGCTTCTGCGCGGCTGTGGGATGAAACGGCAAGATGCGCTTCACGGCAGCCCGGACGCGATCGTTGATGGGAAAAGCAATGCCGGTCTGGGCGCGCATCTTGCGGCGTTTAAGTTCCAGTCCGAGTTCGAGGAAGAAAAGCTCTTCAAAGATAAGCCGGATGTGCGCCGGTGTGCGCGCCGCCTGTAGCTTGGTAAGACTTTCGCCGACCTCGGGCCAGTGCGCTTGCCAAAAGGCGCGCCGCCGATCAATGAGCTCCAAGCGCCCGCGAACAGTTGCGGGGATCGCATCGGAGATGTCTTGATCGAGGTTCTCCAACATGCTGTGGATAACGCGGCGAAACCAACGCGCGGTGAGCCGGCCATTGCCGGCCGCTTCGTAGATGGGAACAATGCGGCCCACCTCCAGTGATTGCCACTTCTGCTCGTCGCCGGCGCTCGAAGATTCGGAGGGATCGTGCAACACCTCGAACTGCGGCTGAAGGATCTGGAAGCGATGCCCGCCGCGGTCGCCCGCCTCGACTTTGCCGTACAACGCGACCAGCATTCCGGCTCGGAACTTGTCTTGCAGGTAGGTTGCGTTGAACCAGATGCACTTCAAGGTGTCGCGGCCCTGGCCGACGGTCATCTCGAAGAGTGGCATGCGGCGGGTGCGAAACAGGCCGAAGGTACGAACTTCCGCAATGACGCTGGCCATCTCACCGACCCGCAGCTCGCCGATGCCGCGCGGATTCAGCCGATCTTCATAGCGAAAGGGCAGGTAGTAGAGCAGGTCCTCGACCGTGCTGATGCCTTTCTCCAATAGAATTTCGGCGAACCTGGGTCCGATTCCTTTGACGTACTGCACGCTGGTCGCGAGGTCGAGCACAGAAGGATGGTAAATGAAGGAAGCCGCAATTAGCTGTTGGCCTCTTAGCTCTTAGCAGGCCGCTATCTCACAGAGTCGCGGCTCTCGACGGCGTCGTGTCGGCTAAAGCGCTAATAGCTAAGAGCTATTTGCCGTTTTTCTGGCATCATCCCAGCCGTCACCGGTGTCAAAGTTATAGGTGTTTCGAAAAATCCTCAAGCAGACGGTTGCCGTGGTTGTCGGCAACCTGCTTTACTTCTTTGTCTTGATGCCGCATCTGCCGGCGGCGGCACGGCACCGTCCGGACCAGCTCGACCTGGGATTGATCGTCGACTTCTGGCTGTGCGTAGTCTTGTACGGTGCGATTGAGTTAGTGGACCGGAAGTGGCGACGCAGCGGCTAGGCGGAACAGTTTGGGAATCCCTCTATGGTTGTCATCACGAGGAGGCCTTCAGGCGGACGAGGGATCTGCTTTTTCCAGTGCTTGCGCCGCGACTAGAACTCCTCGTCCCGGTTGTTGAAGTCTTCCAGCATTTGCCGCAGATCGAGTTTCTGCTCCTGCATTTGCTTCTTAAGCTGTTCCATCTGCTGTTGCAATTCCGGCGTCCAGTTTTTCATGGAAGACTCGATCTGGCGTCGCATCTCGTCGAGCTCTTT
>JBEKRW010000427.1:0-2655 GCA_049517595.1 Candidatus Cybelea sp.
TTTTTGAGTCTTGGGTGGAAGGAAGGGCGCGTGAGAACGCGTCCTTTTTTCTTTTGCAGTTGCGGATATGACCGAACCGCTCTGGTTCCGACGGGCGCGGTACTCCCATACACCGCACCAATGGCATCGTCCGTCGTAAGGTCCCTCGCCCGGCTATCGCCGCGCTCGGGATGAAATCATCTGATCATTTATTAGATTCAATCACGGGTCTCGATATTGGGTTATCGGGGCTCTTTTGCGTTATCGTTAGCGAATGACGTTCTCGCGGCCCAAGCGACGCAACTATTCCGAAGATGAGTTGTATGAGTATGCCGTGGGGGCGCTGGCGCGGCGGATGCGGACTGTGGCTGAACTGAAGCGGCTGATGCGGGGGCGGATCGAGGAAGCCGACTCGGAATATGGAAAGACGCTGGTGGAGTTGGTGATCCGGCGGTTGAAGGATCAGGGATATCTGAACGACTCGCAGTATGCCGCGTACTATTCTTCGCTGCGGCGCGACAATCAAAAGCTGGGACGGATGCGCGTGGTCACGGAGTTGAAGACGCGCGGGGTGCATGGGTCGGTCATCGAGAAGGCGATCGAGGCTGCGTACGAGGGCGTGAGCGACGAGAAGCAGGCGCGCGCATTCCTGCGCAAGAAGCGGCTTGAAAAACCGAAAGATCAGAAGCAGACGGCGCGGATCTTCCGGCAACTGGCGCGGGCTGGGTTTGGGATGAAGACTATATTCACGATCCTGAAGAAGTGGGATGTGGATGAGGAAACGCTCAGCGCGCTGGAAGGGGAAAGCACGGACTAGAGGACGAACATGAAGAAAACGAGGCTGGCAGCGATTCTTGTGACGGCTGTGCTCGCGGCGCCCGCGCCGCCGGTGGTCTACGGTTCCGTCTACCACGGTCAAGATGCGGGAAGCACCGACAAGTCCTCTGGCGCCGGCACTGGGGTGAAGAAGGCCACCAAGTCCACGGCACAGGATACGAAGACTGCTGCGAAGACCACGGGGCAAGCTACGAAGTCAGCTACGAAATCGGCTATGAAGTCAGTCGGCAAGACGGCGGGCAAGGAAACCGCGAAAGATACGAAGGCTGGCGCGAAGGACACGGAGCAGGGCGCCAAAGGCACAACGAAAGACACCGAGGCCGCGGCGAAGACGACCGGGAACGATAGCAAGACGCTGGGCAAGGATACCGCGAAGGA
The DNA here is from genome assembly GCA_049517595.1 of Candidatus Cybelea sp. Lineage (GTDB taxonomy): Bacteria > Vulcanimicrobiota > Vulcanimicrobiia > Vulcanimicrobiales > Vulcanimicrobiaceae > Cybelea. The sequence continues at coordinate 1,195 of JBEKRW010000427.1, forward strand.
CACGAAGACGGTGGCTAAAGATACGAAAGAAGTCGCCAAGACTGCCGCGAAAGATACCAAAGACATCGCCAAGCGGACGGGCAGCGCGATCAAGCAGGGGGTAAAGGACATCGGGCACAAAATAAGGGGCGGCGACGACAAACCCGCCGAACAGAAGCCTGCTGACACGTCGAAATAGTCGAGGGCAAAATGAAGTTAGCGCGAAGATTATGCGGTGTATCTGACGCGCCTACGAGTAAGGACGCCGTTTGGTATTGACAATTGGTATCGACAACAAGTGACGATCCGCGCGAGATCCCTCGCTTCGCCTGAAGAACGGCTCCGCTCGGGATGACGCCGACTATGCTATTTCGCTTGAATGCAGACTGCGTCGTTATCCCCCGGGTGGTGCTCGTTCCCCGCCGTATCATTTAGAATTGAGTTTCCATGCTGACCGGGTCTGAAATTCGTCGCAAGTTTTTGGACTTCTTTGTGCAGAAGGGGCACAGGGAGGTGCACTCGTCGTCGCTGGTTCCGGCGAACGATCCTACACTGCTGTTTACCAATGCGGGGATGAATCAGTTCAAGGACGTGTTTCTTGGGCTCGAGAAGCGCGACTACAACCGGGCTACGACTTCGCAGAAGTGCGTTCGCGCGGGAGGGAAGCACAACGATCTGGAGAACGTGGGGTTCACCAACCGGCACCATACGTGTTTTGAGATGTTGGGGAATTTTTCGTTTGGCGACTACTTCAAGAAAGATGCGATTGCTTACGCGTGGGAGCTGATTACTTCGCCGGAATGGTTTGGGATTGACAGGAACAAGCTATACGTGACGATCTTCAACGGTGAAGGCGGAGTGCCGCGCGATGCTGAGGCTTATGACTTGTGGGCCGCGCTGGGTGTACCGAAGGATCGCATCTTTGAGTTGGGTGCGAAAGATAATTTCTGGCAGATGGGCGATACCGGGCCCTGCGGGCCGTGCAGCGAGATCCATTACGACATGGGCGTGGCGGCCTCGGATCAGGGACATACGGATTGCGCGTTCACTTGCGACTGTGGGCGGTATGTCGAGATTTGGAATCTAGTGTTTATGCAGTTTGACCGCGATGCCAGCGGGAAACTGAATCCTCTGCCCAAGCCGTCGATTGATACGGGGATGGGGTTGGAGCGGACTGCGGCGGTGCTGCAGGGAGTAATTTCGAATTACGAGACGGATTTGTTTACGCCTCTAATTAAGAGAGCGGCGGAGTTGACGGGAAAAGGCAAGATCACGGACTTTATTGTCGAATCCTCTCTTGAGGCACTTAACAAGGCGTCTGCCGCCTCACTCCGCGTGATTGCGGATCATTCGCGAGCCGCGACATTTCTAATTTCCGATGGCGTACTTCCGGCTAACGATGGACGCGGATACGTGCTGCGCAAGATTATTCGCCGCGCCATTACGCATGGGCGATTACTAGGGCAGACGAAGCCGTTTCTG
>JBEKRW010000428.1:0-2638 GCA_049517595.1 Candidatus Cybelea sp.
TTCCCAAGGTCTGCTGCACTTCCGACAGTAACCTACAGCCGTTGTAGGTGTCAAGCATTTTGTTCATTTTGTTCTTGACACCATCCATTCGCTCAAGCATAATGCTCAATATGAACACGCTAGCAAATGATGAGCGTATCCGAGTCGTGTCAGCCCTCGTAGAAGGCAATAGCATCCGCCCCACCTCTCGCATGACCGGCGCATCGCGGAATACCGTCACGAAACTGCTGGTGGATTTGGGGACGGCGTGTATGGCCTACCATGACAAGCATGTACGGAACGTCCGAGTACGGCGACTCCAATGTGACGAAATTTGGGCTTATGTCGGCGCGAAAGCGAAGAATGTCAGCGCAGAGAAAAAGGAAATTGGCTGGGGAGATGTTTGGACGTGGGTAGGAATCGACGCGGATACCAAGCTAGTTGTGTCGTATTTAGTTGGCGGGCGCGGAGCAGATTGGGCGATGGATTTTATGAAGGATGCTGCCAGCCGGATTCAGGGCCGCGTGCAGATCACAACAGACGGCCACAAAGCATACCTGAGCGCAGTAGAAGAGGCTTTCGGTGCTGACGTAGATTACGCGCAGTTGCACAAAATTTATGGTGCTTCGCTTGAGAACGAAGCCCGCTATTCGCCAGCTACCTGCATCGGCTGCGAGATGAAAGAAGTAACGGGCAACCCGGACCCCAAGCATGTGAGCACTAGCTACGTGGAGCGCCAGAACCTAACCATGCGTATGCATATTCGCCGCTTCACTCGCCTTACAAATGCATTCTCGAAAAAGATCGACAACCACGCTTATGCCGTCGCGCTTCACTTCATGTACTGCAACTATGTTCGGATTCATCAGACCTTGCGCGTTACCCCGGCGATGGAGGCGGGATTGTCCGACCACGCTTGGACTATCGAAGAACTGGTGGCGATGGGCGATGCTGCGATGCCGAAACCCGGCAAGCGCGGCCCCTACAAAGAAAGAATTTCAAACTGAGCCACTACCCGGCGATCGCCGACGTCGCGGCAAAACCTCCCCTGTTGGTAGAATTGCAAGTTTGAATCGCGCATTGTTGCGAGTGCTCGCGGTATCGTGAATCCATAATGGGAGAACTGCGTTGGTAAGTACACAGAACTCGTTCACCCGTCGCTTCCTGCGCCGAGAACGCAATCTTCGATGATTTACGCCGATCAGCGATGGATTGGGGACCACGGAATTGGGCGCTTTGCACGGCATGTGCTGGCTGGATTGGATTATCGTCCGGTGTCACTGTCCTCGAATCCTGCCGCACCCCTGGATAGTTGGTTCCTTTCCCGGGCACTGAGTAAACTTGCTCCTAATGACCTGTTCTTCTCTCCGGGGTACAACTCTCCCCTCTTTTGTCCTTCGCCATTCGTCTTCACAATCCATGATCTGAGTCATGTCTACTGCCCAGAAAACAACAGCCCGGCAATTCGATTGTACTACGCTACTGTGATGAAGCGAGCCTGTCATCGTGCCGCCACCATCCTCACCGTTTCGGACTTTACACGCAGGCAGATTGTTGCCTGGTCTGGAGTACCGGTAGAGAAGGTTTTCAACGTTGGGTGCGGTGTTGACCCTGCATATCGGCCCGAAGGTGATTTATTTGAATTGCCGTTTCCTTACCTTCTGTGCGTAAGCAACCGAAAGCGCCACAAGAACGAGTTGAGGGTCGTTGAGGCCTTTGGAAAAGCCCGCCTTGATCCTCGAATCCACCTTGTATTCACCGGTGAGCCTACTGCTGAGCTTATCCGCTTCATACAAAGCCAGGGCGTCGGCCCGCGTGTGGATTTCGTAGGTGCGGTCCCGGAAGCAAAACTGCCGTCTCTCTATCGCGGCTCCGAGGCCTTGATTTTCCCGTCCCTTTACGAAGGCTTTGGCCTTCCAGTGCTGGAGGCCATGGCGTGTGGGACTCCGGTCGTGACTGCGAACGTGACCGCCATGCCCGAAGTGGCGGGAGACGCAGCCGTGCTCGTGGACCCGACTTCGGTAGAGCAGATCGCAGGAGCGATGGAGCAAGCCGTGAGCGACGCCTCATTGCGCCAAAAACTTCGGGAAAGAGGCTGCGCCCGAGCTGCTCAGTTTTCATGGGCAAGATCAGCCGACATGGTCCACAAATTGCTTACTGGAACGCGGGTCGGTGGTACTTAGCAAAGGCGACGTGGCAACATGGTTGTGCAACCACGCGGGCCTCGATCGCAATCTAAAACGAACCGCGAAGGAGTGGATTTTGACAGGCACATCGGCTGCACTTAGAACGTCAGGTTTGGTTATCGCATCGGTCTTCGTCGTGTTCAGCAGCCTAGTGGCCTCGGCACAGACCAAGACACTTTCTGTTGCCACTCACGGCGCAAAATGCGATGGAAGAACCGATGATACGGCTGCTTTTCAAGCGGCCGCAGCGGCTGCGGCATCTTCTTATTCGTCTACCAGGGTGCCAGTGACCGTAACCTACGAGGGTACTTGCCTCATCAATGGAAGCATATGGGTTCAAAGCGGTGTTCACTGGCGCGGAAGCGGCCAGATTAGGGTCGCGACTCAGGCCACCACTCCGCCTTCTGGAGTTAAGCCGCATGCTCTCGCCGCCTATCCAACGTTCTTCGCAATCAACGCTGATGACGTCGAAT